>NZ_JBSFPS010000396.1:0-6385 GCF_053588315.1 Streptosporangium sp. NPDC003464
CCTTCGAACAGGCACTCGGACTCCTCCGATGGGCCGACGAACACCGAGGGTACTGCCAGGGTCGTTTCGATCTCGATCGCCACCGAGCAGGGCTGGAACCTCTACGTGGGCGGCAACGGCGGGTTCACCCCACGGCACGCCGACCTGTTCGCCGCGGACCTGAGCACCGAGGAGCTGATCCGGGCCATCGACCGGTTCCTGATGTTCTACGTCCGCACCGCCGACCGCCTGCAGCGCACCTCGGCCTGGCTGGAGGGCCAGGGCCTGGACTACGTCAAGCAGGTGGTCCTGGAGGACTCGCTCGGGATCTGCGCCGACCTGGACGCCCAGATGGCCCGGCACGTGGCCGCCTACGCCGACGAGTGGCGGGACGCCATCGAGGACCCCGACAAGCTGCGGCGCTTCGTCTCCTTCGTCAACGCGCCGGGGACCCCGGACCCGTCGATCGCCTTCACGGCCGAGCGGGACCAGATCAAGCCCGTCCTCGTCCCGCTGGAGGTGGTCGGTCCCTGACGCCCCGTCCGCGCCCGGGGCCGGGGTCCGCCCCGCCCCGCCCCGTCCCGTCCCGGCGCCCGGACCCACCGACGAGACCCGGCGCCCGGACCCACCGACGAGACCCGACGCCCGGACCCACCGACGAGACCCGACGCCCGGACCCACCGACGGAACCCGAATGGGAGGGAGCTCTCCACCATGACCGTCCTGAGCGAGACCGTGACGCAGACCGGCTGGATCCCGGTCTGCGCCTACACCGACCTGCTGCCCGAGCGCGGTGCCTGCGCGCTCGTCGGCGGCCATCAGATCGCGCTGTTCCGGACCTTCGACGGCGAGCTGTTCGCCATCGGCAACCGGGACCCCTTCAGCGGCGCCCAGGTCCTCTCCCGGGGGATCGTCGGCACCCGGGCGGGTGAGCCCAGCGTCGCCTCGCCCATGCACAAGCAGGTGTTCTCCCTGGTCACCGGTGTGTGCCTGGACGATCCGGCGGCGGCCGTACCGACCTATCCCGTCCGCGTCGCCGACGGCGCGGTGGAGGTGAGCGTGAGGTGACCCCGCAGACAGCCCGACGGGGCGGGCGACAGACGAGCGCGCCGGCGGCCCGGCGCGGCGAGCGGAGCGGCCGGCGGGGGACGGGCCGCCCGCGCGCCGGACGAGGAGTGGTGGACGACAGATGAGCATCGCCCTTGCGGACGACCTCGGGGGGTCTCCGGAGACCGCGCCCGACGCGCTGGCCGGATTCACGATCGGGGTCACCGCGACCCGGCGCGGTGAGGAGTTCTGCGCGCTGCTGGAGCGGCGGGGCGCCAGAGTGGTGCGCGCCCCGGCGATCCGGCTGGTGCCGCTGGCCGAGGACGCCGACCTGCTGGCCGCGACCCGGGCCGGCCTGGCGGGCCCGATCGACGACGTGGTGGTCACCACCGGGGTCGGGTTCCGGGGCTGGATGGCCGCGGCCGAGGGCTGGGGGCTGTCGGGGGAGCTGGCGGCGCGGCTGACCGCCGCCCGGCTGCTGACCCGCGGGCCCAAGGCGCGCGGCGCGGTCCGGGCCGCCGGGCTGAACGACCACTGGACGCCGCCCACCGAGTCGTGCGAGGAGGTCAAGCAGTATCTCCTCGCCCAGGACCTGCGGGGCCGCCGCATCGCCGTACAGCTGCACGGGGAGCCGCTGACCGGGTTCGTGGCCGCGCTGCGGGAGGCGGGGGCCGAGGTCATCGAGGTCCCGGTCTACCGGTGGCTGCCCTACCGCGACACCTCGCCGCTGCGCCGCCTGATCAGCCAGGCGATCTCCGGCGGGGTGGACGCGGTGGCCTTCACCAGCGCCCCGGCGGTGCTGGCCATGCTCGGCGCGGCCCGTGCCGACGGTCTGGAGGAGGCCCTGCTCGCGGCCTTCGCCGGGCCGGTCGTCGCGGCCTGCGTGGGTCCGGTCACGGCCGGACCGCTGCTGGCGCGCGAGGTGCCCGCCGTACAGCCCGAGCGTGCCCGGCTCGGCGCGCTGGCCAGGACGCTCGCCCGGCACCTGCCCGAGCACAGCGTCACCCGCCTGGTCGCCGGCGGCCACCCGCTGGAGATCCGCGGTCACGCCGTCGCCGTGGACGGCGAGCTCAAGCCGCTGCCGCCCGCCCCGATGGCGGTGCTCAAGCGCCTGGCCGAGAAGCCGGGCCACGTGGTGGCCCGTGCCGAGCTGCGCACCGTGCTCCCCGGCGGCCCGGCGCGCGACTCGGCGGAGCACGCCGTCGAGATGGCCGTCACCCGCCTGCGCCGCGCCCTCGGCCCCTCCGGCATCGTCGAGACGGTCGTCAAGCGCGGCTACCGGCTGGCCTGCGACCGCGACGGGGCCGTGTGAGAGGGCGCGCCGCACCGCCCGGCCGCCCCCGGACCGGCCGGGAGGGGACGTGACGACGCTGGTCCTCGCCGGGCACGGGAACCGCAGCGCGCGGGGGGAGGAGACGATCGCCGGGCTGCGGGACCTCGTACGGCGGGCCCGCCCGGGCAGCCGGGTCGAAACGGCCTTCCTGGAGATCAGCCCACCCCTGCTGGCCGAGACGCTCCCCGGCCTGCCGGGCCCGGTGGTCGTGGTCCCGCTGCTGCTGGCGGGCGGCTATCACGTCCACATCGACCTGCCCTCGGTGGTCGCCGAGGCCCGACCCGACGCGCTGGTGGCGGCCCCGCTCGGGCCGGACCCGCTGCTGGCCGCCGTCCTGGCCAGGAGGCTGGCGGGCAGCGGGCTGCGGCCCACCGACTCGGTCGTGCTGGGCGCGGCGGGCTCCTCCGACCCGGCCGCGCTGGCCGACGTGCGGGCCGCGGCCCGGCTGCTCGCGGTACGGCTGTCGCGCCCGGTCACGGCGGCCTTCGCCGCGACGGGCGCCCCCTCCGTCGGGGAGGCGCTGCGACGCCTGCGCTCCGGCCCGGTGCCCCGGATCGCGGTGGCCTCCTACCTGATGGCCCCCGGCTTCTTCCAGGACCGCCTGGAGTCCTCCGGCGCTGACCTGGTCAGCGCCCCGCTGGGGGTGGACGCCGACCTGGCCGCGCTGATCTGGGCCCGGTGCGATCAGGTCCGCTGGAGGTCCAGCCGCAGCTCGCGGACGATCTCCTCGGCGCTGGTGTCCCGCGAGGGCAGGCTGTCGGCGCCGACGAGCATCTCGTAGTAGGCGTGGCGCAGGCATCCGGCCAGCAGCAGCCGGGCGCTGGCGAGGGGGTCGACCTCGGGCGAGACCCGGCCCGCCCGCTGCTCGGCCGCCAGATACTCGGTCAGCGGGACGACCTCCGACATCGGGCCGATCTCGGTGTCGCGCAGCGCCTCGCGGAAGCGGACGGTGACCGAGGGGGAGCTGAAGGCGGGCAGCGCCGCCGCCTGGACCTCGGCGTAGTAGTCGATGCCGGCGCGGGCGATGGGCAGCAGGTTGTCGCTGACCCGTCCCTTGCCGACCAGGTGCATCAGGTCGTCGAGGATGCGGAGCCAGACCGGGAGCCGGTCCTGGAGCAGGGCGAGGAACATGTCGACCGCATGTCCGGGCTGGCTGCCCCGCAGGTATGCGTATGGGGCGGAGCTCTCGCCCTCCTCGCGTTTCATGAATACGGCCATCTCAAGAACGCGGCGTCGCGTCTCCTGAGCTTTCTGGTAAGGGTCGAGCTGGGGAGTCGCCATGGTTGCCCTAACGTGCGCAGTCACATGGACAATGTGCGTCATGGTGATGGCGCGGATCACCGATGTTTACAGAGCCGTGTTTCTCCTGGGTGTGCAATTGTTGCCGGCCGGTCTTCCAACTCGGTGCGACCCGGGCGGACCGGGTGGGGACCGATTATTGCCGGGAACCGCTGGAAAAGGGAGCGAACAGAGATAACTGTGTGCTGTGTGTTTCAGCTGTCGCCGTCACGGTCACGGCGGCGCAGGTAGCGCTCGAACTCCGCGGCGATGGCGTCGCCGCTCGCCTCCGGCAGCTCGGCGGCGTCCTTGCGCTCCTCCAGCTCCTTGACGTATTCGGCGACTTCGCTGTCCTGTGAGGCCAGCTCGTCCACGCCGTGCTCCCAGGCCCGTGACTCCTCGGCCAGGGCGCCCAGCGGCATCGGGATGTCGAGGAGGTCCTCCATCCGGCTGAGCAGCGCCAGGGTGGCCTTGGGGTTGGGCGGCTGGGCGACGTAGTGCGGCACCGACGCCCACAGCGACACCGCGTGGATCCCGGCGGTGCCCAGGGCGTGCTGGAGGACGCCGACGATGCCGGTCGGCCCCTCGTAACGGCTCAGCTCCAGGTTGATCGCCCGGGCCAGGCCCTCGTCGGTCGCCGAGCCCACGATCGGCACCGGGCGGGTGTGGGGGGAGTCGTTGAGGAGCGCGCCGAGCAGCACCGCCAGCTCCACCCCCAGCTCGCGGCAGACCACGATGATCTCTTCGCAGAAGGCGCGCCACCGCATGTTGGGCTCGATGCCGCGCAGCAGCACCACGTCGCGGTCCAGGCCCGGCGGCCGGGCCACCGACAGCTTGGTGGTCGGCCAGGTGATGGAGCGGGTCAGCCCCTCACCCATCTCGACGATGGGACGGGTGACCTGGAAGTCGTAGTATTCCTCGGGGTCGAGGGAGACCAGCGGGGTGGCCTTCCACTCGTCCTCCAGGTGGGCGATGACTCCGCTCGAGGCCTCGCCCGCGTCGTTCCACCCCTCGAACGCGGCGATCAGCACCGGGTCGACGAGCTCGGGTAGACCTTCGAGTTCGATCACGCGCCGCCTCCTTCTGGGCTCGCCTTACTATCCGGCTAAGCCTATGCGCTGAGGAGGCCTTTACGTCACCTTCCGGAAGTGGTGTGAACGATCAGCACGTCACAGCCCGCCCGCTGCGAGACGCTGGAGGGCACCGAGCCCAGCAGCCGCCCGGCGAGGCTGTTGAGCCCCCGGTTGCCGACGACGAGCAGATCGGCCCCGCGCCGCTCGGCGAGGGAGACGAGAACGTCCACCGCGTCGCCCTCCTCGGCGGCCAGCTCGACCGTCCGGGCGCCGGCGGCCACCGCGTGCTCCCGGGCGGCGCGCAGGGCGTCGTCGGCGGGCGTGGAGCCGCTCACCTTGTAGGACAGCTCGCCCAGGGCGTCGGCGGCCGCGCTGCGCTCACGCTCGCGCATGGGGGCGTAGGCGCAGGCCAGGACCAGGGTGGCGCCGGTCGCGGCGGCCAGGGAGGCGGCGGAGGTGACCGCGCGGAAGGAGGAGGGGGAGCCGTCGGTGCCGACGACAACGGTGCGGTAGGACGCCATCGATCGCCTCGCAGGGTAATTGGACCGTTAGTGCAATTACTACAAGAACAATCAGGAAGAATAACGTCTGGGCGCTTCCCAGTAAGCTTTCTCTCATGACTAGCAGACCGTCTTTCCGTGAAGTCCTGGCCGAGCGCGTGATGGTCGCCGACGGGGCCATGGGAACGATGCTGCAGGCGCACGACGTCACCCTGGACGACTTCGAAGGTCACGAGGGCTGCAACGAAGTGCTCAACGTCACCCGTCCCGACATCGTGCGGGCCGTGCACGACGCCTACTTCGAGGTCGGCGTCGACTGCGTCGAGACCAACACCTTCGGCGCCAACCTCGCCGCCCTCGGCGAATACGACATCTCCCAGCGGACCTACGAGCTGTCGGAGGCCGGCGCCCGGGTCGCCCGCGAGGCCGCCGACCACTGGTCCGCCACCAGCCACCCCCGCTACGTGCTCGGCTCGATCGGTCCCGGCACCAAGCTGCCCACCCTCGGGCACAAGCCGTACGGCGTGCTGCGCGACGCCTACTACGACAACGCGGCCGGCCTCATCGCCGGCGGCGCCGACGCGCTGATCATCGAGACCTGCCAGGACCTGCTCCAGGTCAAGGCCGCCGTCATCGGGGCCAGGCGGGCCATCGCCGACTCCGGCCGCGACGTGCCGGTCATCGCCCAGGTCACCGTGGAGACCAACGGCGCGATGCTGCTCGGCTCGGAGATCGGCGCCGCGCTCACCGCGATCGAGCCGCTCGGCGTCGACGTCATCGGCCTCAACTGCGCCACCGGCCCCGCCGAGATGAGCGAGCACCTGCGCCACCTGTCCAGGCACGCCCGCCTGCAGCTGTCCTGCATGCCCAACGCGGGCCTGCCCCAGCTGACCGCCGACGGCGCCTACTACCCGCTCACCCCCGGCGAGCTCGCCGACGCCCACGAGAACTTCACCCGGTCCTTCGGGCTGTCGCTGGTCGGCGGCTGCTGCGGCACCACCCCCGAGCACCTGCGCCAGGTGGTCGAGCGGGTGCGCGGCAACGAGCACGCCCCCCGCCGCCCGCGCCCCGAGTCCGGGGCCGCCTCGCTCTACCAGCACGTGCCCTTCCGCCAGGACACCTCCTACCTGGCGATCGGCGAGCGGACCAACGCCAACGGCTCCAAGGCCTTCCGC
>NZ_JBSFPS010000397.1:0-6380 GCF_053588315.1 Streptosporangium sp. NPDC003464
CCCGCGCCCAGACCGACGCGACACGCACCGAGCTGGAGGAACTGCGCCGCGCCGGCGACGAGCAGCTGCGCGCCCTGCGCACGCAGCTGGAGGACGCCCGCGCCCAGGGCGCGGCCGGCTCCGCCGACCTCGCCCGCGCCCAAGCCCGGCACGAGGCCGACCAGGACCTGCTCGCCGAGCTACGCGGTCAGCGAGAGGACCTCACGGCCCAGCGCGAGGCCCTGCGCGTCGAGGTGCTCGAGCTGCGCGCACGCCTCGACTCCACTCCTGCCCAGCCCGGGGAAGATCGGACCGTGGAAAAAAGGTGAGCTGCACGCCGCCCGGGCCGGGCGGACCATTCCTACCATGGTCATCAGCTGACGAAAGGACCGACACTATGTCGCCCCCCGCTCCGGCCCCTCTACCCCCTCCGCAAGTCTGCCTGATGACCTGACCGCGGTGGTGGCCGAGATCGTCGACTTGGCCGGACAGCCCCCGGAGGTGATCCAGGTGCGCGACGGCGGCGACGGCTGGGGGGTGATCAGTACCGTGCACGCCGACCCGCTGGACCGGCCCGGTCACCGTACCTCGCCGTGCGGGCCGTGCCCCTGACGGCGGAGCGCGTCGACCGGCGCCTTCCCGCCCGCGGTCTTCCGGTATTCGGCGGCAACCGCCTACGACCTGTCCATGCGCCGCTTCGTCTGCCACACCTCCAGTGTTGCGGAGCCGCTCGCCTGGGGTCCCGGTAGTAACGGCGCAGGAAACAACGGATATGCAGGTCAGCAGCCCCTCTTCCAGGCTGTGCGCAAAGGCCCTTACCGGGGATCTGACCTGCATGTCCGTTGAAAATTTCGCCGTTACTGCCGGGACCCCGTCTCGCGATGCGTTATCTCCCAAGCCGAAAAGGCGGGATGCGTAACGCATCCCGCCTTTCGCGGTTAGCTACAGGTGAACTTGGCGTCTCCCCAGGAGCCGTGATCGTTGCCGTCGCCGTCTCCAGCGTTGCCGGTCACCAGCTTGACCTCCTTGGCCCCGCTGATGTCCGCATCGATCACCGCGGTCGGCGTACTCGGCCCCATCGTCGGACTGGCGTATACCTCCCGTCCGTCGGCCAGGACTTTCAACTCGACGCTGCCTCGGCTCGCCTGGCGGTCATCCAGGCCCACCTCGGCGGTGAAGCGCGTGCACTTCCCGCCCAGGTTGTAGGTGATGACGCTGTCTGAGTCCGAGAACGGCGCGGCGCCCAGGCCCTTGGCGTACACCTTGCCGTTGAGCCGGATCGCGTCGCCGTCGTTGAGCAGGTTCTCGCCCAGTGCGTGGTCACGCTCCACCGGGCCCCAGCCACTGGTCGCGCTCACCCATTCCAGGTCTGATGCGTAGACCGTGGCGGTGGGCGGGGCAGGGACCAGCGCTCTGGTCGCCAGATCGAAGACATGGATTCCGGACGCGCTCGGCAACGTCACCGAGGCCACCGCCTTGCCCTGCTCCAACGGGACGCTGTTGTAGAACACCCGGTAGGTGCCGCTCACCGGCCCCGACGGCGAGTTGATCGTGTCCACCGTGGCCACGGTGCGCGCGCCGTACCGCCAGGTCTCGGCCGAGTTCCAGGCGGGCAAGCCGATCAGCCCGCTGGAGGTGGTGCCGTCGGTGTATTTGACGATGATGGCGCTCTGCGTGTTGACGGTCGCCGCACCCAGGACTCCCAGCATGCCCTTGCCGGTCAGCTTGACGATCTGCCCGGCCGTTTGGATGTTGTCCACGGTGCCGGAAGCGGCGGACGGCCAGGTGAACGTCATGCCGTCGATCTTCACCTCGCCGCCCGGCGTGAGGTTCTGGGCGGCGAGAGCGGAGTCCAGGTAGCTGTTGCCGCTGGCGTCGAACCGTCCCTTGCCGGCTGTCGCCGCGTCGGTGGTGCCGACGTTGTTGTACGCCGCAGGCACCGTGTCGAACAAGGCTGCGAAGTCCACGTTCTCCGCCACAGCCACCTTCGCGTCGTTCCAGGTGAAGGCGGCCGAGATGGTGATGGCGCCGATCGCTGCGCCTTGCGGCGGCGTGAGGGTGAACGTCGCGGTGGCCGAGCCGCCTGCGGGGATCCGCGCGATCGGATCCGGGGTCTGGACCTGCCAGCCTTCGGGAGCCTGCAGCGCCGGGGTGACCTCGGTCATGGCCGTGCCGGACTTGTTGCTGATCGTCACGGTGATCGGCGTGGCCTGGCCGGGCAGGACGCTGTCGCGGTCCAGGGTCAGGGTGGCGACGGGCCCCGCCGTGGAGTCCGCGACGGTGCCGAGGTCGTCGATGACCAGGTTGTCCAGCACCGCGCTCGGGTTACCGGCACCGACGAGCTGGCGCACGGTGAGGGCGACGTCCTTGAGTGAACCGGTGGTGAACACCTGGTCGACGCTTCTGGTCGGTGCGGGGCCCTGCGGAGGCAGCGAGTCCGTCCAGCCCTCGGGCTTGGGCCCGTCCGGCGGAGCGCTGTCCATGGGCCGGTCGGTGGTCTGTGCCAGAGGGGTGCTGAGCAGGGTCTTGCCGCCGCCGGTCAGCTCGAAGCGGTAGGCGTCCACTCCGTCGGAGGCGTAGTCGAAGCGGACCCGGTAAGCGTGACCTGGTTCGAAGCGCAGGGTCCCCGGCCAAGTTGTGATCTTCGTGCCGGTGTTGCTCTCGATGAGCTTGAGCGAGAAGTCCCCCGACAGGGCGTCACGGGTGTACCCCTTGTTGAGCTCGGCCAGGTGGATGCCCGACTCACCGCCCTGGACCTGGATGAAGGGCCCCCAGCCCTGGTCCACCGTTTCGAAGTCCTCGGTGAAGAAGTGCCCGTCCCGGTGCGGATCCGCTCCGTCGGTCCGGATGATCCGGACGTCGGTGAAGGAGGTGTTGCCGCTGCCCGTGGCGCTCAGGGCGATCGTGGCACTCGACTGAGCGGGGACGGTGAAAACCGTCTTGATCTTCTGGAAGGGTTTGTCCTGCAGCCGGTTGACCGCGTCGGCCAGCTTGGGCGGGGTCGTGTCGATCCAGGTCTCCACGGGGGCTCCGCCGTACTCGCTGACCTTGAGAGAAGCCCGTCGCCCCTGGTCGGTGGAGACGTAGGCCGCGGCTGTGTAGGTGCCGGGCTCCAGAGTGAGGCTTCGCTGTACGGCGGAGCCGCCGGTGCCGGTGAGGTTGAGCTGGTACCAGCCCTGGTCGTCCTTGCCCACCGCCGCGTCACCGCTGACGGTCCAGCCCTGCGTGGAGCCGGCCGTGAACGACGGGTTGACCAGCGTGCCGCCTTCGCCGTATTTGACATCGGCCTGAGCAGGCAGCTCAGCCGGCACCAGGAGGTAGGGGGTCTTGGCCTTGGCGGCGATGCCCACTGAGCCCTTGCGCACGCGGAGCGTGGTGGACAGCTTGCGCCCGGTGTCGGTCAGCTCGTAAAGGACGACCTTGCCGTTCTGTGGCCACGAGGCGGGCAGCTGCCAGGTGGTCTGGCCACCCTTGGCGTTCCAGTGGTAGGCCTTGGCGCCGTTCGCGGGTGGCCAGGGCAGCAGGTAGGAGTCGCCGTTGAGGACGACCTTGCCGTCCTTGGAGTAGCGGGGCGCGTTGTTGACCAGTTCGGCTGTCACGTCGCCGGTGAACTTGATCTGGTTCGCGGCCCAGTTGGTGATCTGAAAGTGCTGCAGGAACTTGGTGGGCAGGTTGGTGTTGTAGACGTGGTCGATCCACCGTTTGACGTCGTGGTCGCCGTGCCACTGGCCGATGCCCTTGGTCACCATGCCCTTGAGCAGTGGGTTCTCCTTGCCCACCCAAGTGTCGGCCTTGTCGTTGTAGAGGAACCGCAAGATGTCAGAATTGATCCCGATGTGGTCGTAGTCGCCCGACTGGTGATACCAGGTGACGTACGGCCAGCCCCAGCTTGGGAACTCGGTGTGGGACTCGAAGCCGTTGTCGGCGTAGTCCTTGAAGTTGCGCCATGCGCGCCAGTCCTCGCCGAAGTACACGTCGTTGTAGATGAAGGCGAGGTTCGGTACTTCCTGGCGGAGCTGCTGAACGCGCCGGAAGTGGTCACCGGAGACCAGGTCCTTGGTCTGGTTCATGCAGAAGTGCCGGTCGATCCAGACGTAGCAGGGGTTCTTGATGTCGTTGGGATCCAGCTTGTCCCAACGGAACGCCTTGGTCTCCATCAGCTCGTCGTTGGCGTTGACATGGACGCCGATCCGCGCGCCGTACTTCTTTCCTGCCTCGACCAGCGTGTTGAGGTCCTTCAGGCCGCCCGCGCGGGTGTTGTAGTGGCCGCCGTAGTCGGGGTGGCCCTGATCGTGGCCCTCGCTGGCGTACCCCTTGAGCTGGATCCACTGGCCCAGGCCGTCGGTGTAGAGCGAGCCCATCTTGATCTTGTCGAGCTGGGCGAGGAAGGGATTGCCCACGGTGCTCGCGAAGTTCATGGAGATGTAGCCGATCACGTTGTCCGGCACGTTCCCCGACCCCTTGGGGAAGGGTGTGATCTGCCGGTAGGCGATGGCGCCGTCCTGCCAGTCAACCTTGCCGTCACCGTTGCGCTCTCCGGTGAGAACCACCTTGATCTCTGGCTGAACGGTCGTCTTGCCGTCTGGGCCCCGGTAGATCCACGTGTTGCTCCACACGCCCGTGCTCTTGCCGGTGGCGGTCTGGGTGGTCTGGCGCAGGAGCGGGCCGTAGGTGACGAACGAGGACGACCACACCGAGGCGGCCAGTTTGCCGGCGCTCACGATGGCGACGTTCGTCGGCGCTGGAGCACTGTCGACCGCGGCGTCGGCGACCTTGGCGACAATGTCCCGCTTGGGCCCCGTGTCGTAGGACGACTTGTAGATCAGCGCCGAGGACACTGTGGCCTCGGCCAGATCTGCGCTGGCCGAAACGATGCTGTGTCCCGGTACCGCGAGCTTCTCAAGCTTGGTGGCCCCGTTCTCCGTCACGTCGGTGACGGAGAACGTGAGCGTGTCGGCGGTGACGGCCAGGCGGACATTGATCGTCATGTCGAGATCTTCGACCTGCATGGCGTAGTCCACCCGGTCGGCACCAGGAGTGGCGGTGACGGCAGGCGTGTACTCGGTGCCGTTGATCTGGACCTTGGCCAGATCAACGGTCTGGCCGGGCAGCCTGCTGCCATCGGATAGCCAGGTGTAGCCGATGACTCGGGGGAAGTCGCCGTCGACGTCGACGGCGAGGGATGAGGATCGGATGGTCACGGCCGCATCGGCGGACGACGGGGGAGGGGCCAGGACCATGGCGGAGCCTGCCAGCAGGCAGGCGATCAGCGAAACACGCGTGCGTCTACGCATAACGAGTGTCCTTGCGATCTGAGGATTTATGCAATGGATCTTCAGATGTGCTGGAACTCACCGCCATGGACATTTGGGCGCGGCCAGTTGGACGAATTCCGCCGTACGGTCCGTACGGCACGCGAAGGCGGCGACCGTGACGGGTTCGCCGCGGTCCGGTACATCCCGGATCCGAAGAATCTGGTGCTGCCCTGCGGAAGTTCGTGGAGGGGTCTCGGCATGCTGGTGGAGACCCCTCTGGTGCCGGCGGGATTGCCCGTGTGCGGAGGATGGCCGGGTCGGTCGAGCCTAGAAAGCCTGGTGCGGGTCGGCCCGGGTGTCCGTCAGACTCGCCGTCATGACACCGAGGACCACCCGTATCAATCCCGACCGGCTCCATCAGCCTCCCGGCTATCACCACATCACCGTTGTGGAGTCCGGCCGGACCGCGTTTCTGGCAGGTCAGTGCCCGCTCGACTCCTCTGGTGCTCTGGTGGGCCGTGGCGATGGATCGGCATCCGGGGAGGACCGGTGCAGAGATTGGCGGTAGGGCTGAGAGCGCTGACGTTTCAGCGGTTCAGGCACGGCGGGTACCGGCCGGGAATGCCCGGCAGAACTAGGTGTATTGACCTGAGAGGTTAGGAACGCGGCTGGCTGGTGGGTGACCGCCGAGTGCGGTGTGTGCTCGGTGGTGATTGTAGGCGTGGAGCCAGGGCTCGGGTGAGGGGCCTTCCGGTCCCTCGCACTCCCCGGCCGCAGACCAGTTCGCCTGACGCGGCACCGATGATGTGGCTGGATGGAACACATGGTTCGTCGCCATGAACTGACCGATGACGCCTGGGAGCGCATCGCCCCCTGCTGCCGGCCGACCTTGAACGCGGTGGTCGTCGGCGCGATCGCCGCCAGGTGCCAGGTGGCATCGTCTGGAAGATCCGCACCGGCGCCGACTGGCGCGACATCTCGGAACGGTATGGCCCCTGGCAGGCCGTCTGCCAGCGCTTTCGCCGCTGGTCGGCCGACGGCACCTTCGCCCGGCTCCTGGAACACATCCAGGTCCACGACGACGCCGCAGGCCAGGTCGACTGGTCGGTGATCTGTGTGGACTCCACCATCGTGCGTGCTCACCAG
>NZ_JBSFPS010000398.1:0-6306 GCF_053588315.1 Streptosporangium sp. NPDC003464
GGCGGCATCGTCGCGGCTTCCGGCACCGCCGGCTTCCTCCCTCCGGAGTGGAGGAGGAGATGCGAACCACTACCGGACTGGGCGGGTGTTCCACCGCTCGCCCCGTGAGCCGGACGCCTCGCCGTGGGAAGGCATTGGGAAGGATCAACCACAGACAGCCGGTGAGAGCCGTGGACAGCCGGACATGAGAAACCCCCGCGTGACCGCGTCAGTGCAGGTCAGGCGGGGGTTTTCGCTGGTCTTGGTGGTGCGCCCTGCAGGATTCGAACCTGCGACCGTCGGATCAGAAGATCGGCTGAGGCTTGTTCCGGATGGAACAACGCAGGCCAGCAGGCATACGTGATCCATTCTGAACGGTCTGGGACGACTTCGAACTGCAACTGGAAGTGCAACGGGACTTTTCCGCCCCGCCTGCGATCACTTGCCTAGACCGGACCGGAACAGCCCGCTGAGCGGGCGGCCTCTTCGGGGCGGAAGACGGCTGCTGTGACGGGCGCATGCAGCGTCCAGCCCAAGGAGTGGTAGAGCCCGCGTCCGTCCCGGGTCGCGACGAGGACGCCGGTTCGCGCTCCTCGCATCGCGGCGTGGTGGCCAAGGGCACTCATGACGCGGCCGCCCAACCCCCGACGGCGATGCGATGGGTGAGTCTCCACCTGGTCGACGATCGCGAACGACCCGGTCCGTGCGATCCGCCCCCTGGCAGCCGTCTGCTCATCGGCGCCAAGGACTTCTGCATCGGTGACGGCGCCCTGTGTCGTGACCCGCAGCGCGTAACCGGTCGGCATGGAGAACTCGGCGGAACGCAGGGGAACCGTCATCATGTACTCGGGGTCCTTTACGATCCAGCCGGTCGGCAGTACGGCGGCGACGGTCTCCACTTTCGCGCAGACCTTGAGCCAGGTTCCCGGCGCGGCCGGTTCCCGTGTCAGACGGCGGAGGGCCGCCGGATCAAATCGGGGCAGCACGTAGCGGATGAGGTGGCCTGGCAGTCCCACATCGATTCTGTAGCCGCCCGGCACCGCCACTGGTGATTCGGTCGCGCGGGAGAGCGTCCATCCCTGCACCCAGGCCGCGGCCACTTCCGGGAGGGCTCCGGCGTCTTCAGAGGCGTTGGCCGGGGCATCAAGCACCGTCAGTCCCTTCGTGAACGTCACAGATCTGCCGAACACATTATTGCAACTTCCTCGCAATAATGGATCCTGCTCCCGTTAAGGGCCTCTGGCCGACCCGCCACCGTCGTAACCAGTTTGGAAGATCTCGGTCCGCGACCCTGTGAGCTGCTACGGCCCAGGCCAGAGACGGCCTTGCCCTGTCCGTGAGTTCCCGTGATCTCCCCTTGTTCCCCGGCCGTACTGGCACGCGGGTGACACGCCCTGAACACCCCCGAGTTCCTGCACGGTGCTCGGGAGGCCGGTGCCGAGGAACGAATTACCGGACCGTCGATCGCCCCCGACCGCGTCCGTCAGCCAACCATAGTCAGGAAATCGTGGGAGTAGTACTCGTGTGACGATGGGATCGAGGCATTGGGGAAGGGGTCGATAGTGCGCGCTCTATACAAGACACTATCGCTCCTGGATCATTTAGCGTATGAACTGGGAGACGCTCAGCACAACTTTTCTACCCCTGCTCGGTGTGCTGCTTGGGACGGGTGGCACTCTCCTGGGCCAGCACCTGGCCACGCGTGTCGACAGGAGGCGCCTGGAACACGACCAGCTTGTCGCTATGCGCGCTGAGCGGAAAGCCGCAATCCTTTCTTTTCTCGACGCGGCCCAGCGGATCGAGATGGCCCTGGATGAACGCACTGAATCTAAGAATTCACCAAGTGAAGTGGGCGCGCAGGAAAGTGTCCATCAATTGTGGCTGGCCAAGAAAAATGTTGAACTCGTCTGTTCGCCCGAATTGGCGCAGAGTGCGCATGACTACACGTACGCTCTGCACGTCGGTCTGAAAAGCCCTGATCTCGTTACCGATCCAAGTGCGAAGCGGCAGGCTCGACATCTCGTGATGGAATCTGCGAGGCGAGATCTCGGAATTACTGGACGCCCTCTTCGGCGTGAACTTTCTCCGGTTTCGACGACCAGCGACGACTGAAGCCATAGAAGATCTAGACGCGCATCCCTCGGGCTGTTGTATCCAGGTGGAGTCCGCTGTCCTGTCAGGACCGTGTGAGCTTTACGGCGAATACCGGGAACCCGGGCTCGACCTGCTTCTCCAGGGCGGCAGCTTCCTCGACGAGGTCATCTCGCAGATCAGCCCGGGACACCACACCTGGCTGCGCGTCGGCAGCCATCAGGTCGAGCACGGGTGCAGGACTGTCCACGGAACGAAACCGCCCCCTGAACGGCAGGTCATCGGGCTCAACGGAGGCCATCGAGCAGCGCGACTGACCTGCCTGCTCGTCATACCAGGCATAGAAGGTCACCGGCCCGGAAGCATCGGCGAACCGATCGCTGAGCTGCTCGCCGGCCGCGACAAGAGCTTGTTCGACGAACGACGCATTGAAGGCGTCAGGATCGAAGCCGAACATCATCAGGTTGCCTCGCGCCTCCGCGTTCACGTCCTCTCGGTTCAGGATCAGTTCCTCGCTCGCGAAGGAGCGCACGAGCTGCGCGAGGTCGTCCGACACCCACCGTCTCCAATCGCGGGCACTGTCTCCGAACCGGAGAGTAACCGCCGTCCGGCGGTCCCGAACAGCTTCGGGAAGTGACGCGCGCACTCGATCCCGTGAGAAGGCATCGGGAAGAGCCAGCCGCAAACGCTCGGCGAGAGCCGTAGACAGCCGGACGCGAAGAACCCTCCCCCGGCCGCGTAGTCGCAGGTCAGGCGGGGGTTTTCGCTGGTCTTGGTGGCGCGCCCTGCAGGATTCGAACCTGCGACCGTCGGATTAGAAGTGGAGCGCTGCTCATTCACCAGATGGCGGGCTGACCTGCGATCATGCGCCTGATCCCTCCTGCGAAGGTGTCAGCGATCCGCACATATTCCGGATCTTGTCTGGTGTGTGCAGAACGAGGACCCAAACCGCATTAGCAGCTCTGATCCTGCCCGTCCCGATCAGTTCCACCTGGACCAACAGGGCTCAGCGGTCCGCGTGGAACAAGGCTGTACGGTGCTGGATTGCAACTAGAACTGCAACTAAGAGCTGGAGTCCAGTTATCTAGTGATCATGCGTCGGCGCGGAGGTGGCAAGCTGTGCCGATGGAGTCCTCCGAGTTTCTCGCAGCGAAACGGCGCCTGATGGGTGAGGCGTCCCCCAGCAGTGGAGCCGACCTCGGCGGCATGGTGATGGATTTCGACTTCTACCTCTGGAGTTCCCCTGTGATCAGGGAAGTGGAGGTCCGCCGCACCGGTAACACGAACAGCCTGATCGTGGCCATCTGCGTACCCGTCAGCGGACGCTCGGAGGTGGAGATCGGGGCCGGCCTCGAACAGGTCTGGCTACAGGATCTCAGCTACCGGCACTTCGAGGCTCACATGATCACCCTGGCGGAGGGGCGAGTACAGCTTGACGTGATAACGCAGATCGCCCCACAGGACTTCTACGTCACGGCCACCATCTTGGCCGAGACAGCGAGATCACACGGTGCTCGGTGAGCCGGGGCCAATGGTCCGAACACCTCACACCAGGACCCGTTAAGAGGTGCTCTCGCTGGTGGAGCCCAGGAGATTCGAACTCCTGACATCCTGCTTGCAAATCGGTCTGATCTCGGGCCGTACGGGACGTGAGCTGGGCGGAGGGCTCCCCGCGAGTGGCCGTGACTGACCGCCGTTGACCGCCCTTAATGGCCCGCTAATGGCCCGGCGGACAGCCTGGCCGATCTTTGCTCGGCGACCGCCCCGGTCAGGCGCACGACCAGCAGTAGAGCTGCTGACCATGTTCCTTCGCGCGGCGGGACAACCCGATGAGATCCTTGGCCACGGGCATCAGATACTTCAAGTCGGCCGAGCTGAAGTATGAGAACTGCTCGCTCTTCGCCCAGCGCTCCACCACTCTCGGCAGGTGCGCGTCGTCGGCGCCGGCGAGCAAGTCACGCACGTTCATCGATAGCTCCTCGATACTCACGTCGCTGAGGTAAGGCGAGTCCTCGGGCAAGGCGTCCCACTCCTCGTCGGTCTGCGGGAACGGGTCGGGATACGAGGAGGGGTACAGGCGCATTGTGGCGACCAGCTCCGTGGACAGGTCGACATCGGCGATGAGCGCCACAAGCTCGTTCAGGGTTATCGACGGGTCGAGCCATTTGGTCTCCATGGCGTCGAACTCGGGGACGCCGTACTTAGCAGGGTCGGCGATCACACGGCCATGCTCCGGCTGGATGATCGCCGTCTCACGATCCGCAGCCCGGTAGTACTCATAGAAGCCCATGCGAGTGATCCTGGTCCGGCACGCGCAACAGGGCAACTCCCCTCAATTCCCCTCAATTACGTCGTCGTATTCCTGGCATCCTGCTTGCAAAGACGCATGTCGATCTTGCTCGACCTGCGAAGACGCAGCTCACGACATTGATCGCGTTCCTCGCGACTCCCTGCTGTTCCCCCTTGTTTCCCGTCCCATCGGGCATGCGACGGGCACGGCTGGCAGACTCGCCACATGATCACGGATTCTCTCGCCTTCCTCCAGTCCTGGTACGCCTCATGCTGTGACGGTGAGTGGGAGCACGGCTATGGCGTAGAGATCGAAACCCTGGATAACCCGGGATGGTCCGTGGAGATCGATCTCATGGACACGCCTCTGTCCGGGACCTCGCTGGAACGCCTTGTAATAGATCGCACAGAGGATGACTGGGTACAGTTCTGGAGCGACGGCATCCACTTTAAAGGTGCATGCGGACCCTTGAATCTCGGTGAGATGTTGAAAGCTTTCAGGGACTTCGTTGAGACCGTCGCCATGTCTCCTCCCGTCTAGCCTTCCTGTTCGCCACTGCCTCACCTGTGGCGGGCGGGGGCTCCGAAGCTCGAACCTTGAACGTACGGATTAAAAGATCGGCCTTGAGCTGTTCCGGACGGTTCAATACAGGTCAGCGGGCCTGCGCGGTCCATCCTGAACGGCGCTGAACGCCCCTGTATTGCAACCCGAAGTGCAACCCTGGGCCCAATGAGCCGGGATGAGATGACCGCCGGCGCTACCAGACCCTCATCTCTTTAATTCGAGCAGCCCCATCTTCGCTGAGAAGGAAGAAGTGTGCAGCCTCTGGGCCGGGAAAGCGGCTGTCTTCGTCCAGCGGGATGGTGAGGATGGCATCTCCGAAGTCGAGCGAGATGTGCTCGTCGGCCCTGAAGTTGACGGCTTGAACTGTCCTTTCGATGAGAGCGCACAGGGCGTCTCGTGATCCTGGCTGAGGGAAGACCCAAGCCTGGGAGTCTTTCTGTATACGGGGTTCAGTCAATGCCGTGAGCTTCGCCTCGTTGAAGTGGAACTCGACGTAGTCCATCACGAACGCGACCGTGTACAGCTCCCTTCCGACGAGTTCGATGGGCTCGTCTGAGCCGACAACAAGGATAGGTTCGACTGGATCATGGGTCATTCGCCCATTCTCCGGGAATCGAACCCGCAGTGTCAGCTTGGGAAGTCTCTATCGCGCCTGCCCACTGAGCTGGGAAGACGCTGACCTGCGGGGAAGTGGGTCGAGTGGCCGTGATTCCCCGTGAGTCCCCCTTGATCACCCTCTTGACGGGCACGCGAGGGGCACGGGGAACGTCTGCACCGTCGATCGCCCCCGACCTCGTACGGAGATCAGCCCGCATCAGGCGATCGTCAGGGCGGTATTGACTCAGCGCCGTATCGTCACCGTCGCTCGGGAATCAGGGGATTCAGTCCGCCAGTTTCTTAGCCTCACGTTCGTGAGCATGCCGGACTGCTTGGTCCAGGAGCATGACCCCCTGAGCGGCGCCCTTGGTTTTTACGAGATGAAAACCGGTCAGGAGGCTTGGTCGTGAGAATACCCGTGTACGGCGGGGCCGGCCCTTGAACTTCACGATGTCTCGGATCCAGATCGCGCCCGCCCCAATGAGCAGCACAAGCACGATCCACGCGAATACACTCACGGTGCTTCTCCTCTTGGTCACTGTGCAGAGCACGCAAAACGCTCACCTGTTACCACTGACGGTAAATGAGCTGAGCGGCCGATGCGAGGCTCGAAGAGCCCGAAGGAGTGGAGATCAGTGGTCGAAGCTCTCGTTCCTGGACGGCGGTGCGGCCCCGGCGCGGCGGGTTGGTTGGGTACGGCGGGCGCGGGGTGCGGCGCGCGGCCCTGAGCCCCGCGCCTGCGGAAAATCCGTTCGACCCTCACCTACAGCGGCGTCGACCAGATC
>NZ_JBSFPS010000399.1:0-6249 GCF_053588315.1 Streptosporangium sp. NPDC003464
GGCCGGAGCGGTCGTGATCAGGCGTCGTGACAGCGGATCGCCGGCCGATCTCCACGTCGCCGGTGCCGGACGGCGACGGAAGGGGACATCATGACGACGCAGACGACGGAGGAGTTCGCCGACCGCCTGCTGCGGTCCGCGCTGGGCGCCATCGAGGTGCTCTCGGTGCATCTGGGGGACCGGCTGGGCTGGTACCGGGCACTGGCCGGACACGGCCCGGCCACCGCCGCGGAGCTGGTCGCCCGCGCCGGCGGTCACGAGCGATACGCCCGGGAGTGGCTGGAGCAGCAGGCCGCCTGCGGCATCCTGACGGTCGGCGAAGACGGCCGCTTCTCCCTGCCGGCGGGCCCGGCGGAGGTGCTGACCGACGAGTCCAGCCTCGCCTACCTCGCGCCGCTGGCCCGGATGATCGCCGGGGCCGCCGCGCAGACGCCCGCCCTGCTGGAGGCGTACCGCGCCGGCGGCGGCGTCGGCTGGGCCGCCTTCGGGCCGGACATGCGGGAGTCCCAGGCCGATATGAACCGGCCCTGGTTCGAGCACGCGCTCCCCGGCGCCCTCGCCGGGGTGCCCGACCTCGACGCGCTGCTGCGCCGGCCCGGCGCCCGCATCGCCGACGTCGGCTGCGGCGGCGGCTGGTCCACCATCGCCCTGGCCCGGGCCTACCCGCAGGCGGTCGTCGAGGGGATCGACATCGACGGCCCCTCGGTCGAGCTGGCCGTACGCAACGCCGGCGAGGCCGGGGTCGGCGTCGCCTTCCGCCACGGCGACGCGGGCGCGCTCACGCCCGCCGGAGACGGCTACGACGCGGTCTTCGCCTTCGAGTGCCTCCACGACATGCCCCGGCCGGTGGAGACGCTCACCGAGATACGGCGGGCCCTGCGGCCCGGGGGGACGGTCGTCGTCATGGACGAGGCCACCGCGCCCTCCTTCGCCGCGCCCGCCGACGACACCGAGCGGCTGCTGTACGGCTTCAGCCTGCTCATCTGCCTGCCCGACGGCATGTCCCACCAGCCCTCGGCCGGCACCGGCACGGTGATGCGCCCCGACACCCTGCGGCGCTACGCGGTCGAGGCGGGCTTCGGCGACGTGGAGATCCTGCCGATCAGCGACTTCGGGTTCTGGCGCTTCTACCGGCTGCTGCCGTGACCCCCTGACCCGGCGCCCGCCTGTCGCCGCCGGGGACCCGGCCGGGCGGGGGCGGGAGGCGGGGAGGCACAAGACATGCCCCGGTGTTACGCCGAGGTGTCGCGGCCGAAAAGACGCGTGACCCTCCTCACCCCGCCGAAGTGGGCATTCACCCGTCCGGAATGCCAAACTCTACGTATGGCGGATATCGATCCCGGGGCGTTGATTCCGCACATGCGGCTGGACGAGCTCCTGTCGGAGCTGCAGGTGCGGCTGGAGGCCGTGCTGGCCACCCGGGACCGGGTGCACGCGCTGCTGAACGCGGTCGTGTCGGTGGGCAGTGACCTGGACCTGGAGACGGTGCTGCGCCGGATCGTGGAGACCGCCACCACGCTGGTCGACGCCACCTACGGTGCCCTGGGCGTGATCGGTGAGGAGAACACGCTCGTCCAGTTCGTCCCGGTGGGGCTGACGGACGAGGAGATCGCCAGGATCGAGCACTGGCCGCACGGCCTCGGCCTGCTCGGCCTGCTGATCAAGGAGCCGCAGCCGCTCCGGCTGGCCCACATCAGCGACCACCCCGAATCGTACGGATTCCCGCCCGGCCACCCGCCGATGGGATCGTTCCTGGGCGTGCCGATCCGGGTGCGCGAGGAGGTGTTCGGCAACCTCTACCTCACCGAGAAGCGCGGGGGAGGGGAGTTCGACGCCGAGGACGAGGCGATCGTCACCGCGCTGGCCACCGCCGCCGGGGTGGCCATCGAGAACGCCCGGCTGTATGCCGACAGCCTGCGGCGTGAGCGGTGGTTGCAGGCCTCGGCGGAGGTCACCACCAGCCTGCTGTCGGGGGCCGAGCCACGGGAGGTGCTCACGCTGATAGCGCGCCGGGCGCGGCAGATGGCCGACGCCGACGTCGTGGCGGTCCTGCTGCCCGACGAGTCCGGGCACGACCTCCAGGTGGTCATCACTGACGGGCCCGCCTGCGAGCAGGTGGCCCATGCCCGGGTGCCGGTGGCCGACTCCCTGGCGGGCCGGGCCTTCGCCAGCGGCGAGCCGCTCATGGTCACCGACCCCGCCGAGGCCGAGGTCCCGATCGCGATCGCCGAGTACGGCTCGCTCGGCCCGGTGGCCGCCGTGCCGATCGGCGAGGCGCACACCGTGCACGGCGTGCTGTCGCTGGGCAAGCACGCGGGCCGCATCCCGTTCAGCCAGGCCGAGCTGCGCATGCTGTACTCCTTCGCCGGACAGGCCGCGATCGCCCTGGAGCTGGCCGAGAGACGGATGGACGCCGAGCGGCTGGGGCTGCTGGAGGACCGCGACCGGATCGCCAAGGACCTGCACGACGTGGTGATCCAGCGGCTGTTCGCCGTCGCCATGACGCTGATGAGCACGGTGCGGCTGGTCGAGCGGCCCGAGGCCTCGGCGCGGCTGCAGAACGCCATCGACGAGCTGGACGGCACCATCCGGCAGATCCGCTCGACCATCTTCGCCCTGCAGTCCCCCCGGGAGAGCGGCGCGGCGGGCCTGCGCGCGCGGATCGTGGAACTGGTGGAGGGCGCACGTGGTCACCTGGGCTTCATGCCGGGACTGACCATGGACGGCCGCCTCGACGGCGGGGTGCCCGCGGAGATCGCCGAGCAACTGCCGGCCGTGCTGCGCGAGGCGCTGTCCAACGTCGTGCGCCACGCCAGGGCGTCCAAGGTGGAGGTGTCGGCCGAGGTGAGCGACGAGCGGCTCGTCCTGGTCGTGGCCGACGACGGCGTCGGGGTGCCCGCGGACGGCCGGCGCAGCGGGCTGCGCAACCTCCAGGAGCGGGCCGAACGCCTGGGCGGCCATCTCACGGTCGACGCGCCGCCGCAGGGCGGCACCCGGCTGGTGTGGAGCGTGCCGCTCGGCTGACGCCGGGCGCGGCGGACCCGGACGTCCGGTCGCCGCCTGACAACTCCGACAGAACGTAGGACGACCCCTCGACCTCCACGCCCCGCCCTGACAGACCACCGACTACGCGGGCGGGCCGGGCGCCCCCGGGAACTCGGCACAGGCCTTCCGCTCAGCCGGTCCGGGCGAGCAGGTCGAGAATCGGCCGCTCATAGAGGATGGCCTCCGACCTGCGTACAAAGTTGAGTGCCGACCGGAGGTGGGAGCCGGTCGCCGCGCGGTCGCCGCGGGCGAGCGCCAGGCGGCCGAGGCACAGGTCGGTGACCGACCATCCGAGCAGCCGGCCCTCGTTCACAACGAGCCGGGCGTACAGCGCCGCCGCCTGGGCTGCGGCCGCCGCAGCCTCTCCGACGGCCTCAGCGGTCTCTCCCGGCGGCGCCGTGCTCTGCGAGGCCAGCCGGAAACAGGCCTCGCTGAGCAGGTCGGGGATGAACCGGTACGCCAGGTCGCCCTCGATGTGCGCGAAACCGTTCCGTGCCAGCCCGGCGAAGATCTCCACGGCCCTGCAACGCGAATGCACCAGCGGCAAGATCACATGACGCCCGCGATTGAGCTACAAATCATGGAAACCCTGAGAACGACTGGTGAAGGGAGACAGGGCGCGGGGCGATGTTCCCCTGATGTCCCACAAGTTCCTTCTATATCTTTCCCCTCGTCCTTCACTGACGCATGAGGCCCACGTGACGCCCCACGACAGACCAGGGAGAAAGTAATGAAGCACACTCTCGCTCTCGGCGGGGTCGCGGCCGGCACGCCGGCCTCCGCGCCCCGTGGGACAAGAAGGAGTCCTACAAGAAGTTCGTCGTTTACGGCGAGATCTGGCAGCGGCTCCGGGGGCCACCAAGGACAAGATCGTCGACATCGCTCCGAAGGACGTCGGCGCCCTCGGTGCCAGCGTCGGTGGCCAGGGCCTGGCCTGCAACCAGAAGATCGGCACGCCGGTCTTCGAGTTCGGCTACCCGAGCGGGAAGCACCCGGGCGGCAACTACGCCTTCACCGGCAAGACCCTCAAGGGGGCCTACGGCAAGCCCTTCAAGGCGACCGCCCCGTCGCTGAAGGCCGAGGAGCCCGTGGGTATCAGGCCGCCTTCACCGGTGAGAGCTCCCTTGGCTCGCCCTGGCTCCGCAGTTACGGCGACACCAAGCGTCCTGGTCACCTGAACGGTGTGGCCATCGCCGTGTCCGACACCGACGGCGACAAGCGCATCGACACCAGCGTCTCCCCGTACTTCGACGGTGAGGCCCTGGTGGTGTGCAGCGTGGCCGCGAAGAACCGGTCCGGCAAGACCGTCTGATCTGCCCCGGCGGTTCCAAGTAGTCCAAGTAGTAAGCGAAGGGCCCGGCCTCCAGCCAGGCCCCTGCGCCATCAAGCCTAGTGAACAAGGAGAGATCCCATTGAGCCTGCCCCCGCTCTCCCCCGCTGCCCGAACGGCACTGCTCGACGAGCTGCACGTGGGCGTGATGTCAGTAGCTGCTGGTCCTGACCGAGCACCCCTGACCACACCAGTGTGGTATCTAGCCGAGCCGGACGGTCGCATCCATGTGATAACGGGGGGCCGGACGCGTAAGGCCACGCTGCTGCGCACCGCGGGACGAGCCGCGCTCTGCGTACAGGACGAGCGCTCGCCGTATCGATCAGTCACGGTTGAAGGTGCCGTCACTGTGAGCACGGTCGACCCGGATATCCGGCGGCGCATCGCAGAACGGTACCTTGACCCCGACGCGGCCTCCGTCTATCTCTCCATGACCGCTCCTGAGGAGCCGCAGATGGTCCTGGTCACGCTTGTCCCCGAGCGATACATGACCGCTGACTTCGGCCCGCTGCTCGTGGCCATGGCGCAATAGCCGTCGAGTAATCCGCGTAAAGCCATGCCGGCGGGTCCGGCTGTGCCCGTTCGGCGCTGTCCTCAGGGCCGGCCGGCCGTTCTCCGAGTTGATCAAGGGCAATGGCCGGCCCGCCGACGACCTCGACCGAGGCGGGCGCGCGGCAGCGGCGCCGGCCGTTCCCACGCGTCCTCGAGATCGGAGGTAGCTGCGGCGTCGCACCCGCCCAGGACGGCGGCCACCGAAGTCGTCCCGTTCGGTCCGGGGCAGCTGCCTCCAGTGCTCCTCGCCGAGACCGGCGACCAGGCAGGCGATGCTGACAGCTACTTCAAATTCCTTCGTGCCTCCCGGCCGGCCGGGCCGGGCCGGTAATGACCACTGATTGTTCACAAGCGGCCCCAGCCACTCTTCCTTCGGTTATCACATCGGATGGAAGGAACGACGAGTATGAGATCGTTGCGAGTCCGCGCGGCGGCTCGAATCGCAGCCGTTCTGCTGCTCTCCGGAGCAGGAGGCGCAGCAGGAGCACTCGAGGGGCTTCCGGACGCCCTGCCCTCCGCTCACAAGGTCGGGGCCCCGTCGGCAGATGGTCTCCCGTCTCGCCTGACGGCGCTCCGTCCGTGCTGCACCCACTGCCCGGTGGGCGGGGGTTGCGACCCAGGCGGCACCGGAAACAGCTTCATCGCGGACACCCCCGTCGTCATGGCGGACGGCAGCAGCCGCCCCATCGGTGCCGTACGCGTCGGCGAGCGCGTAGCCGACGGCGACAGCGCTCATCCGGTGCTTGCCAAGATCACGGGCACCGGTGTCAAGGACCTCGTGGACATCACCGCCGGCGGCGCCACCGTCACCAGCACCGCGGGGCACCTGTTCTGGCTGGACGGCCACGGCTGGACCGCCGCCGCGGAGCTCCGCCCCGGACACCGGCTCGGCGACGGGCCCGTCGTCACCGCCGTCCGCCGCTCCACCCGCGCCGCCACCGTCCATAACCTCGACGTCGCCGACCGGCACACATACCGTGTGAAGATCGGCGCGCATGACGTACTGGTGCATAGTTGAGGGGGACGGCCGGATGGAGCACCTGTCGTCGTCGCGGCGGGGACGTACGCTCGGCTTCATCACGGACGTGGCCGGCGGAACCGCCAAGAGCTCCTAACAGAATGATCTCTGCGTGATCTGATCTCTCGCTGTAGCGATGGCGAGAGGGGCCGCAGGCGGCGCGGCTGAAGCCGTGGGAGATCAGTGATGAGTCGTGGGCGGTCGTCGAGCCGTTGCCGCCGAGCAGGAGCGCCGGGTACGGCCTCCGGGCCGCAAGCCTCCTGGTCGTCGCCGGCCGGGGTGTGCAGATCCATGCCGACGATCC
>NZ_JBSFPS010000400.1:0-6208 GCF_053588315.1 Streptosporangium sp. NPDC003464
GCATGCCGCTGCGTGCCAACCTCAAGCACCTGTACGGTACCGACCCCCGGGCCGTCCGCGACGGTGTCCTGCGCGAGGAGCTGCATCGCCCGATCCAGGATGATCGGGCGGGCGTGACAGCGGGACAACGCACCGGTCCCGGTCAGCGGGACAGTTCCTTGGCACGTCGTTCGAGAAAAGCTCGGACGGCCGGGTCCGTACTGAGGGTGGACGCTTGGGTGTAGGCGGCGCCCGCGTCCTGGTGTCGGCCGAGCCGGGCGAGCAGGTCGCCGCGTGCCGCGTGATAGGGCTGGAACCACTCCCGTTCGCCGGGCAATGCCTCCAGCAGCGACAGTCCCGTTCGGGGTGAGCGGGTGCGTCCGATGACGGCGGCGTGGGCGACCCGGCTGCCCAGGCTCGGCGCGATCGCGACCAGAGCGGTGTAGAGGGTGCACAGTGCGTTCCAATCGGTGGCACCGCTGCGGGCCCGATCGCAGTGGACCGCCTGGATCGCCGCCTCCAGCTGAAACCGCCCGGGCGCCTGGCCTGGCCGCTCGGCCCGGCGGAGATAGTCCTGGCCCTCGACGATGAGGTGGGGGTCCCACTTGTCTGGGTCCTGCTCCTGCAACGGCAGATAGCGATCGCCGGGAGTCGTGGCACGCGCCGAGGCCAGGGTGAGCAGCGCCGCCAGCGCCCACGCCTCGGGCTCGTCGCCGAGCAGCCTCGCGGTCGTGACGGCCAGGAACCGGGCCTCCCCCGCAAGCGACGCCCCCTCGCCCCGCTCCGGGAAGGCCAGCGCGTAGCAGCCGTACACCGCCTCAAGCACCGACGGCAGCCGCTGGGGCATCGCCTGTCGTCCGGGGAGGACGAAGGGGATCTTGGCGTCCCTGATCCGCCGCTTGGCCCGCACCAGCCGTTGCGACATCGCCCCGGCGGGCACGGCGAAGGCGCGCGCGATCTGGGCGGAGTCGAACCCGAGCACGGCCTGCAGCATCAGCGGCGTACGGACGTTGGCGGCGATGGCCGGGTGCGCGCAGACGGACAGCAGGGCCAGCCGCCGGTCGGGGATCCGGTCCGGGTCGAGATCGTTCAGTGGCTGGACGGCGTCGGCACCGATGTGGGTGGCCGCCTCCAGCGGCTGGTTGCGGCGGTGGGCGGCGGACTTCCACAGATCCCGCTGCCGGTTGCGTGCGACCGTCAGCAGCCAGCCGTCGGGGTTGTCCGGTACGCCGTCGCGCGGCCACGTGATCAGAGCCTGCTCGAAGGCCTGCGCCAGGGTGTCCTCGGCGAGTTCGAGGTCGCCGGTCGGAGCGGCCAGCAGGGCGACCAGCCGGCCATAGGACGCCCGTGCGGCGCGCTCGGCGACGTGCGCAGCCGTCTCGCCGGTCACGATGACCCAGCCCACGTCCCGGCCTCGATGTGCACGGCACCGGGCCGGACCTCGACGGTGCCCCACGACAGCGGCGGAGCCTGCCGCGCCCACTCCAGGGCGGCGTCCAGATCCGGCACGTCGATGACGATCACGCCCCCGAGTTGCTCCTTGGTGTCGGCGAACGGCCCGTCCTGAATCCGTGGCTCCCCATCGACCAGCGTGAGCGTGGTCGAACTGGTCGACGGCTGCAGCACCTGGCCGCTCACCAGGATCCCGGCCTGCTCCAGCGTCGCGGCGTAACTGGCCATGGCCCGCATCCCGGCGGCTATCGCCTCGGCCCCGATCGACTCCTCGCTCGCCTCGCCGTAGTGGAACAACAACATGTACCGCATGTCTTGATCCTCCCTCGTCAATTGACCGTGTAGCGTGCGATCAGCACACCGGTCGTGGCCATGATCGTCTCCTGAAGCGTCAGGTCGGTACGTTCCCCTCGCCGAACAGCCGCGTGCCCGAACCGAGCACAATCGGGTGGATCAGCAGGACATACTCCTCGACCAGGCCCGCCGCATGCAGTGAGCGCACCAGCTCACCGCTGCCGAGCACCCTGATCACGCCGTCGATCTGGTCCTTGAGCCGTGCGACGGTGCCGGCCGCCTCCCCCACCAGCAGCGTGGAGTTGGGGTAGGCGAGTTCGGTGCCCGCCTGGCGGGAGGCGACGTACTTGCGCGAGTTCACCAGTACCTCGGTGAACGGGTTGGGGTCGGTCACCGAGGTCCAGTGGCCCAGCAGGTCGTCGTATGACCGGTGCCCGAAGAGCATCGCCGTGGCCCTGCCCGTCCCTCCGACGAACTTCCCGATCGCCTCGTCGGTGTACCCGATGCCCCAACCGCCGTGACGGAATCCATCCCGGGTGTCCTCGTCCGCCCGGCCCGGCCCCTGCATGACGCCATCTACACAGACGTTCGCGAAAACGCTGACCGTGCCCACCTCGAACTCCTCATCTCGTGATCGTCCAGGCCGTGCTCGTGCCCGGCACAGTGATGACGAGGTGGAGAGGGCCGGACAGACACCCGCCAGTCCACACGTGGACACTTTGGCAGCCCCCTGGTCCGTCGGGACACCGCGCCTGCGACCAGCGCGATCGGGACGCGCAGCTGCTCCAGGAACTGGTAGCGGGTGTGGGTGAGGTGAGGTTGGACACGAGCCTCCTCCTTGGAGGTGATGGTGATGAAGGCCTCTTCCGGCGAGGTCGGCCGCACCTCCAGGTCGGCGAAGGCCGTCCCGGCGCCTGCCGGCTCGGTGACCAGCAGGTCGGAGTCGGTGGTGAGCAGGTGCACCCGGCCGTCCTCGACCGGGCTCCGCGAAATCCCGGGCAGATCTGGTACGGCCGGCGCCGCGGAGGAGACCCGGCGCACGCCTACCAGCAGGTTGATCAATACGGATCGCCCGGGGGTCTCGTATCTCGCACAGGCCGTCGGGCCTGACGAAGCATCCGCCGGTCAGGTCCTGGACGGCGGGGTGCAGCACTGTCTTCCACTAGGACCGGCGGATCCTCTCGCGCGACCTCACCCAGGCGGTGAAGCCCTCGATCGCGTCGACGACCGCCTCGAAGCGGACAGAGTGGTACAGGTCGAAGGCGTGGTTCCCGCCGCGCAGTTCGGCGTAGACGACGGGGGCGGCCGAGGTGGCGCGTAGCCGGTCGGCGAAGTGCCGGGCATCGGCCGCGGGCACCTGCGGGTCCAGATCGCCGTGGGCGATGAGGAACGGCGGTGCGTCCGGTGCGATGTGGGCCAGCGGTGAGGACTCGGGGCCCTGGCCGAAGTAGGTGCCGTACCAGCCGTTCAGGTAGATGGCGCCGGTCACGGAGGTGTCGGCGTCCTCGAAGCCCGGCTGGAAGGCGGGGTCGTTCTGGGTGAGCGCGGCCAGCGCCGCCATGTGCCCGCCCGCCGAACTGCCCGCGACGAACAGCGTCGACGGGTCGGCGCCGTACTCGTGGGCGTGCTCGCGTACCCAGGCGATGATCTTCTTGAGGTCGATCAGGTGGTCCGGGTGCTGGGCCTCGGGCCGTAGCCGGTAGTTGGCGCTGATGCACACCCATCCCTGGCCGGCGAGGTGATAGAGCAGGGGAAGTGACTGGCTGTTCTTGTGGCCCCCGGAGTAGCCGCCGCCGTGCAGGTGGATCATCACGGGCGCGCCGGACGGGCGTGAGCGGTGATGGTAGAGGTCGAGCACGTTGCGGCGGCCCGCGTCGCCGTAGGCGAGGTCGGCCACACGCCGGACGTCCAGGCGGCGCCGGAAGATGGGCAGGAGCAGGATGCGGGCCCACGGGGGGCGGCGCCGCAGTCCGACGCCGAGGTCGGCGTCGATGGCGGCGCGCCACCCCGCGCCCAGCCCGAAGTCCATCGCGCGCTCGATCCTGGCCCGCTCGCCCATCGCGCGGTAGGCGATGACCCCGAGCCCGATCGCGGTCACGGCGGCCAGGGCGACGGCCGCCCAGCCGCCCGCCGAGTCGATGTCACCGTCGGCGAACGCCAGCGCCGTCGGCAGCAGCAGCATCCAGAAGAAGGCCGCGAACGGCAGTTCGTTGGCGGCCAGGCCGAAGTAGTAGCTCGGGCGGCCGAGCGGGCGTGAGAACGGCACCGGCCGTAGCGCGAACAGCGTGCCGACAGCGGCGAGCGCCACAGTGAACAGATACCCGAAGGGCACGGAACCTCCAAAGATCGCATCCGTGCGGATGATGCTAGGAAGGTCCGCCATATGCTGTCCAAGACCAGCATTCTCATCAGTTGATAGCCCTAGAGGCATAATGGATCTGCTGTCACTGCGCTACTTCCAGGCCGTGGCCCGTCACGAGCACATCAGCAGGGCGGCCGAGGAGCTCCGCGTCGCCCAGCCCTCGCTCAGCCGGACCATCGCGCGGCTGGAAGCCGACCTGGGCGTGCCGCTGTTCGACCGGCACGGCAGACGCATCCGCCTCAACCGGTTCGGCGCCGCATTCCTGCGCCGGGTGGACAGGGCACTGGCCGAGCTGGAGGACGCCAGACGCGAGCTCGCCGACGCCGCCGGCCTGGCCCGCGGCAGCGTCTCACTCGCCTCGGAGACCCTGCTCACGGTCACCGAACCGGTCAAGAACTTCATCGCCGAGCATCCAGGCGTCGCCGTACGCCTCTTTCAGGCGAGCCCGGAGGTCATGGCCGAGCGGCTGAGCGAGGGACAGGTCGACCTCTGCCTGGCCTCCGAGGCGCTCGATGGTCCGGCTCCGCCAGGAGTACTTCGGCAGCAGCCCCGCCTCGACCTTCACCAGCGACGCGACGTACTCCACCGCGGCCGGCGGCATCTCCCCGGGACAGGCGGGAAACCGCTCCTCAACCTCGTAAGATCGCTACGTACCGAAACCGATGGCCAGCTCTTCGCATATCGCCCGAGTGGTCGCAGGACTGGTCAGGGGCGGCTCGTCGTGGCTGTAGGAGGTCCGGGTCCAGTGGGCGGCGGAAACCCGCATGCACCCGGGCGCGCGGATCTCGTAAGCTGCGCGCATGCTCCCCGACCTGCCGTGGCCCTCGATGACCCACCGCGAGGCCACGGCAGAGCTGGTGCTGGCGGGCTGGACCCCGTGCGGCGTCGGCGACTGGGCGACCGGCCTGCGCTCTCCCGACGGGCTATGGGTGGCCAGGGTGTGCCCGTTCGACCCGGCCTACGCCGCCTTCCTCGAGTTGTGCCGCCGCCGGTCCGGCAACCCCTACCTGCCGCGCGTGGCCTTCGACACCCCGCTGGACGGCGGCGGCACGCTGGCCGTGCTGGAATTCCTGACCCCGCTCGAGTCGGCGCGGGCAGAGGAGGTCGCCCGCCAGTGGCGGGAGGGCACGGGTGACCCAGCCCTGGCGGACGTTCGGCAGGCTGCCGCCGCGGTCGATGCCGAGTTCCGGGCCAGGGTGCCCTGGTGGGACGGCATCGACCTGAACACCGGCAACCTGCGGCAGGCCCTCGACGGGCGAGTGGCGGTCATCGACGTGTTCTGCATGGACGGCGCCTCCGTCTACGCGCAGGTCCTCGAGGACGCCGGCGTGGTCCGCGACAAGCTGCCCAACAGCCGCCACATCCTCGACATCCCCTATATCGCCCGCGAGAGCACCCCCGAAGAGATTCGGGCCCTCCACGCCGCCTGGTATCGCACGCCGTAGGGTCGGCGTGCGCCTGCAGGATCACCTGGGCAGGCGCCCGGCCAGTGCCACATCAGGTGACGTTCGCCCTGGCGAGATCCTTGCCCGGACACGGGTGGGGTGAAGCCCTTCGTGATATGTTCCGGTGTCGTCGTACGCTGCGAGCTGAGGAGGTGAGACCGATCAACGCTGTGAAAGGTCGGGCCTCACTCCCTCGCACGGCCTGGGGAGTGCCCGCAGAAGGCATCCCGAAAGGCTTCAATCGCTATGCGCTTCATCTCTGAGACGTCATCCGACGGCGTCTCCGAACAGCTCTTCACCCTCGGTGAGATTCCCGGCGTGCTGTGGACGCCGGAAGGTGCCGTCGGCACTCGCCCCCTCATCCTGATGGGACACGGCGGCGGCCGGCACAAGAAAGCCCCCGACATCGTGGCCCGTGCACGCCGCTCCGTGGCCGAATGTGATTTCGCTGTGGTGGCGGTCGACGTTCCCGGCCATGGCGACCGGCCGAAGGACGAGGAGTACGACCGGATCGCGACCGAGAACCAGGCTCGCGTGGACGCCGGAGAAGAGTTGGCTCCGCTGATCGCCGGCTTCCAGACGCTCGTAGCCCGCCGGACCGTCCCGGAATGGCAGGCCGTCCTGGACGTGGTCCAGCAACTCGAGCACGTCGGCGCCGGCCCGGTGGGCTACTGGG
>NZ_JBSFPS010000401.1:0-6178 GCF_053588315.1 Streptosporangium sp. NPDC003464
GGGCCGGACCAGCTCGAACGGCTCGGTCGCCGAGTCGCACAGGGTGCGGATCGTCTTGGCCCGGTCCGAGGCCGAGATGCCGGTGCTCACCCCGTCCCGGGCGTCCACACTGATCGTGTAGGCGGTGCGGAGGCGTTCCTTGTTGTCGTGCACCATCAGCGGCAGGCCGAGGCGGTCGAGGTCCTCCCCGCGCATCGACACGCAGATCACGCCGCTGGTGTGCCGGATGGTGAAGGCCAGCAGCTCCGGCGTGGCCTTCGCCGAGGCGAAGATGAGGTCGCCTTCGTTCTCGCGGTTCTCGTCGTCGACGACCACGACGGGCCTGCCATCACGGATGTCGGCGATCGCCCTCTCGATCGGGTCCAGCTTGATCACACCGCCTCCTTGGGAACGAGTACGGCCCTCGACCGGTACTCCTTTAGCCAGTTGAAGAATCCGACCAGGACGAGCACGAAGAACACCCCGTACACCGCCCCGGAGACGACCAGTCCCGAGCTGAAGGCCAGCGGTACGCCGACCAGGTCCACGGCGATCCAGATCAGCCAGAAGTCGACCAGCGCCCGCCCCTGGGCCCAGGTGGCGACCGCGCTGCCGACGAAGATGTAGGCGTCGGCGGCGACCAGGAGGTATCCCTTGGGCGGCGGGACGAACGCGCCCCAGGAGAGCTGTGTGATGTAGAAGACGACGGCGACCAGGACCGTGCCCACGGCCATGACCCCGACCAGCGCGAGCCGTTCCGGGGCCGTCGCGGGGCGCACGGCCAGTTCCCGGCCGTTCTGGGTGCCGCGCGTCCAGCGCCACCAGCCGTAGACGGCCAGGCCGCCGAACATGAGCTGCTTGAGGGCGTTGCCGGTGATGTGCGCGTTGACCGAGGCGATGAACAGCAGCACCGAGCCGGTGAGCTGGACCGGCCAGGTCCAGATCGACTTGCGGATGGCCAGCAGCACGGTGGCCAGGGCGGCCACGTTGCCGATCAGGTCCGTCCAGAGGAACCGGGTCCCGAAGACCTCGAACCCCGCCTCAGCCCAGTTCACGGCCCGCCCCCAGGCCGTAGGCGCCCACGAGCTTCTCCACGTGCTTGGCGATCACGTCGACCTCGAGGTTCACCGGGTCGCCCGGCTGCTTGGCGCCGAGGGTGGTGAGCTGCAGGGTGGTCGGGATCAGGCTGACGGCGAACCCCTCGGCGTCCACGCCGGCCACGGTCAGGCTGACACCGTCGACCGCGATCGAGCCCTTCTCGACCACGTAGCGGTTCAGCTCGGCCGGGAGCGAGACGCGGACGACCTCCCAGTGCTCGGCGGGCTCGCGGGACAGCAGCGTCCCGGTCCCGTCCACGTGGCCCTGCACGATGTGGCCGCCCAGCCGCTGGTCGGCGCGGACCGCGCGCTCCAGGTTGACCCGGTCGCCGGGCCGCAGCGCCCCCAGGCAGCTACGGTCCAGGGTCTCCTTCATCACGTCGGCGGTGAACACCTCGCCGTCCACCTCCACCACGGTCAGGCAGACCCCGTTGACGGCGATCGAGTCGCCGTGCCCGGCGTCGGCCGTGACGGCCTTGCCGCGGATCGACATCCGGGCCGCCTCCCGCAGGGGCTCGATCGCGGCGATCTCGCCCAGTTCCTCAACGATTCCGGTGAACATTCACAACTCCTTCAGAGGTACCGGCCGGGCGGTCAGACGCAGGTCCGGCCCGGTGGGGGTGACATCCTCGAACTCCAGTCGGTGGGTCTCGGCGATCGTGGCGACGCCGGCCGGGCCGAGCGCGGCGGGCCCGGCGCCCAGCAGCGCCGGGGCGAGGTAGCCGACGACCCGGTCGATCAGCCCCTCCTTCAGGAAGGAACCCGCCAGGGTCGGCCCGCCCTCCAGCAGCACGCTGACGATCTGGCGGCGGTGCAGCTCGGCCAGGAGCCCGGCCAGGTCGAGCCCGTACGGCCGCCGCCGCGCGAGCCGCACCACCTCGGTCCGGGCCGCGAGCGCGCCGGCGTCGGCGTCGGCGGCGACCGCCACCAGCGTCGGCGCCCGGCCGTCCAGGACGCGGGCGGCGGGCGGGGTGCGGGCGTCGCTGTCGACGACCACGCGGAGCAGCGGCCTGGCGGCGGGCGCGCCCTGCCCGGCGGGCGGGGCGGGGTCCTCGCCGGCGGAGGATGCCGGTGGGCGGCGGACGGTGAGCCGGGGGTCGTCGGCCAGGACGGTGCCGATGCCCGCGACGATCGCGTCGGCCTCGCCGCGCAGGCGGTGCACGTCGGCGCGGGACTCGGGCGAGGTGATCCACTGGCTGGTGCCGTCGGCGGCGGCCGAGCGGCCGTCCAGCGTGGCGGCGTACTTCCAGGTGACGTGTGGCCGGCCGAGCCGGACCGAGGTCAGCCACTCGGCGTTGCCGCGCTCGGCCTCCCCGGTGAGCACGCCGGTGGCGACCGCCACGCCGTGCCGCCTGAGCCGGTCGGCGCCGCCGGCCGCCGCCGGATTGGGGTCGCTCACCGCGACGACGACGCGGGCGACGCCCGCCTCCAGCAGGGCGAGCGAGCAGGGCCCGGTCCGGCCGGTGTGGTCGCAGGGTTCGAGGGTGACGTACGCGGTGCCGCCCCTGGCGCGCTCCCCGGCGGCGCGCAGCGCGACCACCTCGGCGTGCGGGCCACCGGCGTAGGCGTGGAAGCCCTCCCCCGCGACCTGGCCGGCGGCGTCGAGGACGACGCATCCGACGACGGGGTTGGGGCTGGTGGTGCCGCGCCCGCGCGCGGCGAGCTCGATCGCCCGGCGCATGTGCGCCTGATCAGTCACCCGGGTCTCCTACTCGCCAGTAGCTTTCTCTGCCACGGCGGGCCCCGGGGGATCATGGATGCATGCACCCAGTCAGCGGAGGGTGCCCGAAGACACACTCCACTCGCGCGCTTCCTCCCATCCGGACTTTAACCGTCGGTCCCGGAATTCCACCGGGTCAACCGGTCGATGGATTCGACCGGGTCGCGGACTGTAACCGCCGGTTCGGACTTTCACCGACCCCGGAGCACGCTTGTTGCCAGCGGTTCGCCACCCTGATGGGAGGCTCCCCGTACATCAGTGTGCCATGTCCGGCAAACGGGAGGAACACCCCTATGCCATGAAAACAAGCGAGCGCTTGGTCAAGTGGGTGAATCCGCGGGTCGTAGGGGGCGAATAGACCGTTCGGGGGCGTCCGCGATCGTTCGGGACCGTTCGGGAGTGTTCGAGCCACTTGAAGCCGCCGGCCAGGCGTCGCACGATCTGTTCACCCCTCCCGCCGGCGTGGAGCGGTGCCCGGAAACTCCTCCACGCCGGCGCGCCTCCCACCTCCCGCACAGCCGGAAGGAGCCGGCCACCGATGGAGCGCCCCGGGCGGGACGGGCGGGGACGGACGCCTTCCACGGCCGGGCGGGCTAGGCGGCCCGGCCGTCCGTCACCCGCCGCGCCCTGCGGGCGTCCGGGGCATACCTGACCGGGGCGGGCACCAGGCCGATCCCGGCGTGCAGACCCTTCAGCGTGGCCGTCGCCCACAGGTCGCCGAGCGGCGTGGCGGGCAGGCCGTACAGCCTGCGGGCCCAGCGCGGCAGGGTCGCGAAGGCCAGCACGGTCAGCATCGGGATGACCGGCTTGAGGGGGAGCAGGTACGGCGGCAGCGGCGCACCGAGGGATTGACTCAAAGATTGGCGGAGCGGATGTGGCACTTCTGGAACGAAGTAAAGCCCAGGACGGCGCCCCTGGATGTAGTCGCGCATCTCACCGACCGAACCGGGCACGTCCTGCGGGCACAGGCCGACGACCTCGGCGGCACGCCGCCATTCGTCCACGAACCGGTCGGCCTCCTCGTCGGTCAGACGCACCCCCGCCCGGCGGGCGACCGACAGGTAGGAGTCGACCTCGCCGACATGGACCCATAGGAGCGCGTCGGGATCGTCGAGGCGGAAGCGCTCGCCGGTGTCGGGATCGAGCGCGGTGAGCCGGGAGTGGATCTTCCTGACCCGGGCCCCGGCCTTGGCGACCTCGGCGCGCGTGCCGTAGGTGCGCACCCGGACGAACTCGGTGGTGCGCAGGAAGCGGGACCACGCCTCGGAGGGGTCCATGAGCGCGGAGTTCTGCGCGACCCCGCGCATCGCCCGCGGGTGCAGCCCCTGCATGAGCAGCGCCCGGAAACCCCCGACCAGCAGGATCGGCTCCCCCATCACCCGCCAGGTCACCGAACCCGGCCCGAACAGTCCGTGGTCCATGAACCACCTCCTCGTAAGTGAGTGGTTACCCCAACCGCCGGGAGCGACACGTGACACAACCATGACATCACCGGGACGGCCCCGTCGCGGAACCGGGTGCCCGTCGCGGCTCCGTGGCCGGACGGGTCCCGGCGCCGGACGGGGCGGCGCGCGGCGGGGGGATCAGGCCTTGTCCGCCAGGGAGCGCAGGCCGTCCACCGCGCGGGCCGGGTCGTCGGCGCCGTAGACGGCGTTGCCCGCCACGAAGACGTCGGCCCCCGCCTCGGCGCAGCGCTCGATGGTCTGCTCCGACACCCCGCCGTCCACCTGCAGCCAGATCTGGCCGCCGTGCTTGTCGATCAGGGCGCGGGCCCGGCGGATCTTCGGCAGGACCACGTCGAGGAACTTCTGGCCGCCGAACCCGGGCTCGACGGTCATCAGCAGCAGCATGTCGATCTCGCCGAGCAGGTCCTCGTACGGCTCGACGGGGGTGGCCGGGTTCAGCGCGAAGCCGGCGCGGGCCCCGGCGGCGCGGATCTGGCGCAGGGTGCGGACCGGGGCCTTGGACGCCTCGGCGTGAATGGTCACGCTGCCCACCCCGGCCTCGGCGTAGGCCGGGGCCCAGCGGTCCGGATCCTCGATCATGAGATGGCAGTCGAGCGGCGTCGAGGTGGCCCTGAGCAGGGACTCGACAACCGGTAGCCCGAGTGTCAGGTTGGGCACGAAGTGGTTGTCCATGACGTCCACGTGCAGCCAGTCGGCGTTGGGGACCGCCGCGGCCGCCTCGGCGAGGCGGGCGAAGTCGGCGGACAGGATGCTGGGCGAGATCTGTACGGCCATGATGCGGCCGAGTCTATTGCGCGACCGCCGTCCGCCCGTCACCGGCAGGCGGCCGAAGGATCTCGGCGACGAGAACGAGATCCGTTCTGCCGCGGACCAGCGTTGTGGCGAGCGTATGTCTGAGGACGTGGGCGGCGGTGGGATCGTCCAGGCCCGCTCGCCGGGCGGTCGTGGCGATGATGCCGCCGGCGGCGCGGGCGGTGAGCCGCCCGCCCTCGGCGTTCAGGAAGAGCGCGGGGCCGGCGTCGGCTCCGGGCCAGGTGGGCCGCCCGTCAGGCCATACCTGCAGCTCGGGACGGAGCTTGGGGTGGATGTCGACCTGGCGGAACTTGTCGCCCTTGCCGTACAACCGCGGTTCCCCTTGCGGGCCGAGAGGTGAACGTCGCCGACGTCGAGGCGGACCACCTCGCTGATGCGGGCGCCGGCGTAGGCAGGGCAGTGTGACAGGTGATCCGAGTTCTGTGTCACAGATGTGCGGCGCCGTGGGCAGAGGCTAGGTGGTCGTCCGCGACCGGGCCTCGGCGGCCCAGGAGGGTGCGTTCCATCGGTCGGCGATGGTGGCGGCCTGGGTGAAGTGGGCGGCGGCCTCGTGGTCGCGGCCGAGGAGGACGGCCAGCTCGCCGAGGGTGTGGGCGACCGGACGCAGCGCCACCGACACGCTCGTGGCGCCCGCCGGGGGGCCGTTGCGGTGCGGGAGCAGCGTCGCGTAGATCTCCTCGGCGGCGTCGCGGTCGTTCAAGGCGACGATGGCCATCGCGCGCAACGTTGTGAGGAAGGTGAAGAAGAAGTCGGGGCGGATCGGGCTGGGTGACGCGCGGACCTCGCGGGCTTCGGCGTCCAGGCCGTTGGCGTGGAGGGCGAGCGCGAGCAGGTCGGAGGTCATGGGGCCGAGCCCGGCGTGGAGGGCGCGCACGTCGTCCAGGTGCGCGCCGAGCGTGCCGTCGTTCAGCCAGATCGACGCCAGCGCGAGGCGGAGAAAGCCTGCGGCGTGCACCGATCCGGCGCGTTGCATGCGCTGGGTGGCCCTGGTGTAGCGGTGCTCGGCGTCGGCGGACCGGCCCTCGATGAGTGCCAGGGTGGCCAGTGCGATCTCGGCGGCGCCGGTCGCTTCCGGCATCCGGTAGGAGCGGGCGAGGTCGAGC
>NZ_JBSFPS010000402.1:0-6136 GCF_053588315.1 Streptosporangium sp. NPDC003464
CGGCGGACCGGCCCTCGATGAGTGCCAGGGTGGCCAGTGCGATCTCGGCGGCGCCGGTCGCTTCCGGCATCCGGTAGGAGCGGGCGAGGTCGAGCTGCGCGCGCCGTCGCAGCCCACCAGGTAGCGGGCGTTCACCTGGTACGGTCCGTCCGGGCCCCGCACGTCCACCCTCACCCCGGCGTCGTCCTGGTTCACCCCGGTCACCTCGTGCCCGCGCCGTACGTCCGCGCCGAGCTCGCCGGCGTGTTCGTCGAGCAGCCGCTCCAGGTGCTGCTGCGGCAGCGGCAGCGCGTGCAACGGCGGATCCTCCAGCTGGGTGAAGTCCAGGTGCACCCCGCCGAACGGGAACCGGGGTGCCGGGACGGCGCCGGTGCAGGCTGCCTGGAAGCGTTCCAGCAGGCCCCGGTAGCGCAGCAGCTCCAGGATCTGCCCGCCGAGACCTCCGGCCTTGGGGGTGTCGCGGCGCTCCGGGTGCCGCTCCAGCACCAGCGGTCGCACCCCGGCCAAGCTCAGTTCAATCGCCAGCATGAGGCCGGTCGGTCCGGCCCCCACAATGACCACGTCGGCGTTCTTCATCGGTCGCTTTCCTTACAATCTGTCGTTGCCCGCAATTCGCGCATGTCGTTCACGCGCCGTTCTGCCGATGCTGTGCCTACGCTGACGATCTCCCGCGCGGCTTGGACGAGGGCGTCCTCGGTCTCGATGCGCATCCACCGAGGCCTGCGCGGCGCGGCGGTGGGTGGCGTCCCGCTGACCTCGTGGTGCCGGTCCGGCGGCGGCCCGGCCCGGAGTGGGATCGTGATGTGTCGCATGTCAGTTTCCGATGTCGGCGACGGTGGAGGTCGGGGTGTTGAGGATGCCGTCGAACGCCTCCAGGACGGGTGTGTGCACGTAGGCGCTCTGGATCCGGATGCGGTCGGGGCCGGTGATCTCGTGCGCCTGGCGGAGGTCGGCGATGCTGAGCCCGAGCCCGGCCTCGGCGAAGGCGGCCTCGATGCTGCCCGGCTCGGGCGGCTGCAGCGCGGTGTTGTCGATGGCGAAGCCGAAACGCGCGTTCTCGTCGGGGCGCATGTCGGCGGTGTGTCCAGCGGGGCTGGTCAGGGCGAGGGCGACGTAGTCATCGCCCAGGCAGGTGTGCAGGTGCTGCCCCATGGGCAGCCCCGTGAGCTGGCCGTTGAAGGAGACCGGCGTCTTCTGAATGTGGGCGTTGTGGGCGGCCAGCACGATGCGGGCCTCGGGGCCGGAGCGTTCCAGGTGCCACCGGACCGACCCGGCCATGTAGACGTCCCTGGCCGAGGTGTCGGCGGTCAGGCCGGTGCCGGCGTACAGGCCCGCCATGGCGCGAAAACCGTAGTCGGCGCTGCAGGCGGCCTCAAGGCAGCGCAGGGCGAGGTCGTAACTGGGCCGGTCGGCGCGGGAGAGGTACAACAACTCCACGGCACGGAACCGCATGAGCAGCCGCATCAGGATCGCGCTGAGAGCGTCCTGCTCGGCCGCGGCCAGGCGGGTCCAGGCCGGCGCGGCCGAGGCCGCGGAGGCACCGGCGAACGACCCGGCGATCCGCATCGCCTCCTGAAGCACCGGGAGGGCCTCGGGATCGACCTGGCGCAGGTAGTCGGCGACCGGGGCCAGGGCGGGGAGCAAGGACCCGCCAGCCGCGGGGATGTCGATCCCGGCGAAACGCACCGGCTCGGCGGCTGAGGCGTTGTACCGGCGCATCCAGCGCAGCGGCTCGTCGACCCCCACGGGGATCGCCGTAGCGAGCTGGGCCGCCAGCTCATCGTCCGCGCCTTCGCCCTGGGCCCAGGCGTCCAGGGGGAAGCCTTCACTGAAGCCGTACTCGAAGGCCAGGACGGTGAAGCCGCAGCGTTCGGCCAGGAACCGCAGGATGCGCCGGCGTATGAGCGAGAACTCGGTGATGAAGTGGGAATTCTCACCGACCGCGACGACGCGCGCGTCGCCGACGAGGTCGCGCAGCGGCTCCAGGTCGTCGAGCGGCGCCTCGGGGTCGAGGTGGGTGAGCGGAACGGCGTGGCCGCGAAGCCAGTCGGCGAACGGGTCGCGGCGGGACGGAGCGGGCATGAGGACAGCTCGATTCTGATCATGGAAAGGTGAAGGAACGGCAGATGGGGGTGCGTGACACCGTAGGCGGAGGCATCACCGGAGCCCGGCGGCGTGTCCTACCGCCAGCGGGCCGCCGCCTCCTCCAACTCCGCGACGCTGCCGGACATGATCGTGGCGACGTGTGCGGTGAGATGCTGCAGCGGCCAGTCCCACCAGGCCAGCGCGAGGAGGCGGGCGATGTCGGCGTCGCCGTAGCGACGGCGGATGAGCCTGGCCGGGTTGCCGCCGACGATGCCGTAGTCGGGCACGTCGTCCACGACCACGGCGCCGGAGGCGATGATCGCTCCGTGGCCGATGCGGACGCCGGGCATCACCATGGACCGGTAACCGAGCCAGACGTCGTTGCCCACCACGGTGTCACCCCGTCCGGGCAGGCCGGTGATGAGGTCGAAGTGCTCGGCCCAGGAACCACCCATGATCGGGAAAGGGAAGGTCGAGGGCCCGTCCATGCGGTGGTTGGCGCCGTTCATGATGAACCGCACGCCCTCACCGAGCGCGCAGAACTTGCCGATGACCAGCTTCTCCGGGCCGTAGTGGTACAGCACGTTGCGGGTCTCGAAGGCGGTCGGATCATCGGGGTCGTCGTAGTAGGAGAACTCGCCGACCTCGATCAGCGGCGAGGTGACCAGCGGCTTGAGCAGCACAACTCGGGGCTGCTCGGGCATGGGATGCACCACGGTCGGGTCGGCAGGAACCGGTATCACGCAATCGTCTTCTTCTCATGAGGTGGCGATGGTGTGGTGAAGAACGTCGGGCCTCGTCGCCTTGGCGTCGCTCGCGCTGAGCGCACACCCGCTTGTAGTCCTTGAGGACGGGTGGTGACCTGGCCGTTCTTATCCGTACGGAACGTCCCGTACCGATAAGATGATGTCCAAGGTGGGCGTCTGCTGTCAAGTACGGAACGTGCCGTACCGATAAGGTGTCGCCATGACCGACACGCCCCACCGTCGCGGTGCCGACCGGACCGAGGCCATCATGCGGGCCACGCTGGAGCTCGGCCAGGAGATCGGCTACGCCAAACTGAGCATGGAGGCGGTCGCCGCCCGTGCGGGCGCCAGCAAGCAAACCATCTACCGCCGATGGTCGTCCAAGGCGGCCCTGCTGCTCGACTCGCTGTTGTCGCTGAACGGGCCCGCCCTGGACTACCCCGACACCGGCGACATCGTGGCCGACTTGCGCGCCCAGATCCACTCGGCCGTTGATCTGCTGGCCGGGCCACCCGTCGGCCCGTTGTTCAAGGCCCTGATCGGCGAGGCGCAGCACGATCCCCAGATCGCCGCCGCGCTCAACGAGCGCTTCATCGCCCCGCAGGCGGACAAGACCGTCGCCCGCTTGAAGATGGCCCGCGACCAGGGGCAACTGTCGCCCGCCTTCGACCTCGCCCTGGCGATGGCGATCCTGTCCGGCCCGCTGTACTTCCAGCTCCTGATCACGCAGGAACCACTGACTCATGAGTACGTCGACCGGATCCTCGACGCCCTCTTCGCCGGAATGGCCCCACCCACGTGAACTGACGTCCCATCACCGGTGGTGCTGGTCATGGGTTCGGCCCCGAAAAACGCGGGCTCGCCCAGCGCTCTCCCGTCCCGGGCGATCGGCGCGCCCCGCAGGTGACCCTGACCGACGAAGGCCACCAGGCGGCGACCGCGTTCCACGCCGAGGTCCACGCCGCGACCGTGAGCACTCCCGCAGCACGATGGCGGGGATCGGCTACGCCCGCGCCACCACCTGCCCTGAGCTCGACAAGGCCGTCGCCCTGGCCCGCGAGCTGCGCTCGGCGGGCGTCGCGGTCACACTCGTGGTGCACGAGCACAAGCGGCTCGGCCGCGGCCTCGGCCTGGCCGCCCTGGCCGAGCAGCTGCGCGCCGCCGGCATCGGGCTGGAGTTCCTCAGTTTTCAGAGTCCTTACGCGGGGGCGCGTGAGGTGACCTCTGTTCCTCAGCGGTGTTGGTGCCGTCGTACATACCGAGCGCGGCCAGGACGGCGGCCGGAGGCGTCCGAGGGGTTTCGAGCGTTTTGGGCGGGCCCTACGCACGGGCGCGCGCAGGAGTGGTGCAACGTCACGAATTTCCGATGTCGGCTGCGGCGAGGTGTTCCTCCACCGCTACCGCGGACGGTGAGTCGCTGTCCGCGGTAGCGCTCAGGCGGGCGGCGGTGATGTCAGGCCTGGTCGTGGAGTTCGGTGCGGGTGGTTTCGGCTTGTTCGGCGACGGTGGCCAGGACCGGTGGCGGGAGGTGCTTGTCGCGGAAGGTGTCGACCAGCTGGTCCAGGACGGTGTCGGCCTGCTTGAGGTCATGGGCGCGGGCGGCGCGCGGCCCGGCCGCGACGGGCACCGAGCACAAGCGGGCACCCGGTTTCCCCGGCAATGTTGTCCGTTGGCCGGAGCACATCGCGCGGTAATAGTACAAGTACGGATCATCATGGACAGGATGCCGCGCCACCTGCATGATCATGCAGTCCGGCTGCATAGCCAGCCGAAAAACCGCGGCGAACCGGACAGGTTGCCACCTGTGCGCGCGGCTCTGGGATGGCCTTTGGCGTTTGTACAGGCCAGTGCGTCGCTTGCCGTTTCTTATGCCGGACAGAATCTCCGCACTGTCCGGCATCGGCCCGGCGGCGGAACATCGCGGAGCCGGCGGCCCGCCGGGTGGCCCGGAGGTCGACCGACCGCGGCCGCAGGGACGGCCGTCGAGGAAATCACCCGGGCCCCCAAGGGCGTCGACGGTGCCGCCTCACCCCCCAGATCGACGACTGCGTCGAAGGCCGAAGTATGCGTGAATGTTTCCGTCGCCGACTTGGAGGTGGCCGGGGGAGGCTCCGCGGGTGCGGCGTGAGCGGAGCCGGCTGAGGCGAGCGCGACGGCGGGCCCGGCGAAAACGGCCGCGGACAGGGCCAGGGCGTCGAGGGTGAGCGGGGCGACCACAACGCGCCCCAACTGACGGTAATTGACCATATTCAAAGAGTGGTTCAAGGAGGGCGACGGCACCAGGCGGCGCGGCCCGCCCAGGTCGGCGCCCTGTGCCTCGATTTCTACGTCATCAGAATGGAAATCCTGTCTGGTCACTGCGCGCGTCGTCCCACTCACCGGAGGGCGGCGTCGCTACCCGTCGTCCCATCGCCGGTGGAGGAGGGGCGTGCCACCGCGTCGAGGGCGGAGGCGGCGGCGACCGCTGCCGGATCGTCGCCGCCGCGCAGCTGTTCGAGGGCCGCAACCGCCTGGTCGCGGCCAACGTCACCGGCAAGCAGTTCGACCGCGATCCGGTACCGCACCCCCCGATCGCTTTCAATGGCGAGCCGCGCCAGCAGCGCCCCAGTCGAAGCGCTCAGCGCGGCCCGCGCCCGGACCCGGAGATCGTCATCCTGAAGTGCGTCATCGAACACCCCGGCGAACATTCCCGGCGGCCGCAGCCAGGCGAGCGCTTCGAGGGCGACCATCCGGACGGGCGTCCGAGCCGTTTCGGGTGGATCGTCATGGTCCCGATCATCGAACTCACCCGGATCCCGCGTGAGAGGCACCACGACCGCCGCGTCACCGGACTTGCCGTGCCTCGCGAACCACCGCAGCGCCTCAGCTCGCATACCGGGATCGGCCGCCGACAGATCCGCGAGCATCTCTGTCCTCACCCGTCCATGATCCCTCCATCAGCGCAAGCGCCCCGACCGCCGCGAGACTTCTCTGCTGCCCGTGGGCTGCCCGTGGCGATGTGTTCGCACGGCCCGTTTCTGCCGTATGCCGGTGGTAGGGGTTGAGGAACATCCATGCCAGATCGTGCACTAAGCGTTCTTAGTCGCCTCGGGTGGTTTGACCAGGGGATCCGCCGCCGACGAGCCTGATCGCGCCATAGGCGACCGCCGACCAGGTCTTCGGCCCATGGCGCAAACGTTCGCGTTCCCCTGGTGACAGCTTCGTTGCCGACACCACGATAAACGGGGAGGTGGCCCGCTGAGCTCTCGGAGACGGCGACGCGCATGGTGTACGCCAAGTGCACCCGCCTGGCGATGCCCCGCGAC
>NZ_JBSFPS010000403.1:0-6134 GCF_053588315.1 Streptosporangium sp. NPDC003464
GCGGCTGAGGACCACCGCGGCGACCACCAGCGGGCCGGCGCAGGCGCCCCGGCCGGCCTCGTCGACGCCGGCCACGGGACCCAGCCCACGGCGGGCCAGAGCCCGCTCGTAGCCGTACAGTCCCGAATCCCGCCGGACCACACTCGGCGTGGGGCGGAACGCAACCGTCATGGCACCACGGCAGACATAGCGACCATGACCCGAGAGTACGCCCCATCCGGACCGTTCGGTACCGCTATCTCACCTTGGCGGGGCTGTCCCTACTTCGCCGTGGCGAAGATCTCCGGCCTGGCGAAGATCTCGGGCGTCGAGAGGACCGTCGCGCGGGAGAACGGCCAGAAGATCGCGAAGGCCCGGCCGATCACGTCGTCCTCGGAGATCGTGCCCTCGCCCTCCTGCTCCTCGTGGTCGCGCGAGTCCGCGGAGGCCGAGCGGTGGTCACCCATGACCCAGAGCCGCCCCTTGGGCACGACCTTCTCGAACTTGCCGCCCGCGGCGAAGTCGTCGGGGTGCAGGTAGGCCTTCTCGTCGATCGGGACCCCGTTGACGGTGATCCGGTTCTGGGCGTCACAGCACTTCACGGTGTCGCCGCCGACCGCGATGACCCGTTTGATGGTGTCGCCGCCCGGCCAGCCCTTGAAGACCACCACGTCACCGCGCTCGGTCTCACCGTGCAGCTTGTTGACGACCACCCGGTCGCCTTCCCGCAGGGTGTTCTCCATCGACTCCGACGGGATCTTGAAGGGCTGGACGACGAACGCCTGCAGCAGCAGCGCCACCACCACGCCGGACACGATCAGGGCGACCGTCTCGCGCAGTCTGCCCTTGCGGGGTTCTGCCTTCTTGCTCTCGGATTCCGCGGACTTGCTATCGGGTTCCACAGTCATGAGGTACGGCTACCGCCTTGAAAGCCGACGACGCCACAGCACCAGCGGCACGGCTCCCGCGAGGCCGCCGAGGAGCGGGACCGCTCCGGCCGCGGCGGCCGCCTTGAGCGCGGGCTGCTGGAAGGTGTCGGGGATGGGGAGGATCTTAGCTCTGGAGAAGGGCCACACGATCACGAAGGCACGGCCGACCACCTTGTCCACCGGGATCGTCCCGCCGCCGGGGTCGCCGGTGTGGGAGCGGGAGTCGAGGGAGACCGCGCGGTGGTCGCCCATGACCCACAGGCGGCCCTCCGGGACCTTGACCTCGAAGGGATCGCGGGAGGGCAGGTCACCCGGGTAGAGGTAGTCCCGCTCGTCGAGGGGCACCCCGTTGACCGTGACCCGCCCCTGGACGTCACAGCACTTCACGGTGTCGCCGTGGACGCCGATGACGCGCTTGATGTAGTCCTTCTCGCCGGGGACCACCCCGAAGGCGGTGCCGACCCAGCGGAAGAAGGCGGAGACCGGGTTGGACGGCTCCGGCAACTGGACCTCGCCGTCCCAGGAGTCCACGCCGGAGAAGACCACGATGTCACCGCGCTCGATGTCACGGGTGTGGTAGACGAGCTTGTTCACCAGCACCCGGTCGTTCGTCAGGAGGGTGTTCTCCATCGACTCCGACGGGATGTAGAACGCCTGGATCACGAAGGTCTTGATCAACAGCGCGAGGACCAGCGCGACGACGACCAGGACGGGGAGCTCCTTCCAGAAGGAGCCCTTCTTCTTGTCCTTGTCGCTCTCGGCGGTCTTCTGTGCGTCTTCGGCGACCACGCCCACCTCGTCCTCGACAGGCCGACGCGAGGCCGTGCCGTACTCCCGGTCTTCGCTAGTCATCGTGACGAGCCTAGATGATGGTCGATGTCATCCGACTGCCCGTCGGGTCACCATGGCTATGCGTCTTGCCCATAGGAGGTCAAAACCCTCCTTGCACACGGCTGGCCCGCACCCCGGGAGGGGGACGGGCCAGGACGGCACGGCGCGGGCTCTAGCGGGCGTCGCGCTTCTCGCGGATGCGGGCGGCCTTGCCGCGCAGGTCGCGCATGTAGTAGAGCTTGGCGCGGCGGACGTCGCCACGGGTCACCAGGGCGATCTTCTCGATGACCGGGCTGTGCACCGGGAAGGTGCGCTCGACGCCGACGCTGTAGCTGACCTTGCGGACGGTGAAGGTCTCACGGGCGCCACTGCCCTGGCGACGCAGGACGAAGCCCTTGAAGACCTGGACACGGGAGCGGGTGCCCTCGATCACTCGGACGTGCACTTCGAGCGTGTCACCGGGGCGGAAGTCCGGGATGTCGCTGCGGAGCGTGGCCTTCTCAAGCTCAGTGATCAGCGTGTGCATGGCAGTGGTACCTCATTTACGCGAGCACCCGGAGGTCCATCCGGCCGCGACGGAGCGGCATCATGATGGACACGCGTGCTGAATTGGACTGTGTCTTGGGAGTCAGGCCCTCTGCCCGACGGCGCGCGCCAACCAGCGGACAGTCGGCGGCAACGGTTCAGTCTGCCATATTTTCGCGACCGACCGGAAATCAACCAGTCAGAACGCCCCGGCGGACCGGCCCCGCGGCCCGGGGACGACGGGCGGCCCGCCGCCCTGATCCCGGCGGTCAGCCGGAGAAGCCGAGCTCCGCCAGGACCTGGCGGTCATGCTTGTCCAGGCTCTCCGGATCGAGCGCCGACAGCAGCTCGGGCCGGTTCTTCGCGGTACGGCGGAGCGCCTCGTCCCGCCGCCACCGGGCGATCTTCCCGTGGTGCCCGGAGAGCAGGATCTCCGGGACCTCGCGCCCCCGCCACTCGGGCGGCTTGGTGTGGACCGGCCCCTCCAGGAGGTTCTCCATCGCCCCCGGCGCGAACGAGTCGTCCACGGCCGAGTGGGCGTTGCCGAGCACGCCGGGCAGCAGCCGCCCGACGGCCTCCACCATCACCAGCACCGCCACCTCGCCGCCGGCGAGCACGTAGTCGCCGATGCTGACCTCGTCCACGCGCATGCGCGAGCCGTACTCGGCCATGACCCGGGAGTCGATGCCCTCGTAGCGGGCCGGGGTGAACAGCAGCCACGGTTCGCGGGCGTACTCCATGGCCAGCTTCTGGGTGAAGGGCACCCCGCTGGGGGTCGGCACGATGATCCGGGGCTGCGCGCCGGGGCCGGCGGCGAGGACGGTGTCGATGGCCTCGCCCCACGGCTCGGGCTTCATGACCATTCCGGGCCCGCCCCCGTAGGGGGTGTCGTCCACCGTGCGGTGCACGTCGTGGGCCCAGTCGCGGAGCTGGTGGAGGTGGACGTCGAGGATGCCGCGCTCACGGGCCTTGCCGATGAGGGAGACGTCGAGCGGGGCGAAGTATTCGGGGAAGATCGAGATGACGTCGATGCGCATGTCAGACGGCCTGGTCCGGGTCGAGCAGGCCGGCGGGCCCGTCCACGACGAGGAGGCCCTTGTCCAGGTCGATCACGGGGACCAGCGCCTTCACGAACGGCACGTAGACCTCGGCCGTGCCCCGCCGTACGACGAGCAGGTCCTGACCGTGGTGGAGGACGTCGGTCACCTCCCCGACCCTCTCGCCGTCGGGGGTGACCACGGTGAGGCCGATGAGCTGGTGGTCGTAGAACTCGTCGGGGTCCTCGGAGGGCGGGATGTCCGCCGAGTCGATGACGAGCGTGGTGCCGCGGAGCGCCTCGGCGCGGTCGCGGTCGTTGACGCCCTCGAACCTGACCAGCAGGACTCCTGAGTGCCAGCGCCGGGACTCGACGACGAGCGGACCGGTCGACGCGGGGTCGGTGGCGACGGCCGTGCCCGGGGCGAAGCGCCCCTCCGGGTCATCGGTGCGGACCTCCACGGACACGTCGCCGCGGAGTCCGTGCGGGCGGCCGATCCGGCCTATGACAAGCTGCACGCCCGCCTCCCAAAGTTAGTCGTGTGTGGCAGAAAGCAAACGGGCCACCCACTGGATGGGTGACCCGTTCACTCGATGGATCGCGTCGGCTAGCGGGCCTCGTTCAGGTCGAGCAGATCGACCCGGACGTATTTGCCGTCGCCCAAGGCGTTCACGACGGTGCGCAGCGCCTTGGCCGTACGGCCACCACGGCCGATGACCTTGCCGAGGTCCTCGGGGTGGACCCGGACCTCAAGCACACGCCCGCTGCGGATGCGGCGAGCGTGAACCTGGACCTCGTCGGGATGTTCGACGATGCCCTTCACCAGGTGCTCGAGGGCCTCCTCGAGCATCTCAGGCCTCGCCTTCCGGCTTCTCCTCCGCGACCGGCTCAGCCGGGGTCTCAGCGGCGGTCTCGTCGGCCTTCACCGGCTTCTTGGCCGACTTCTTCGGCGTGGTGGCGGCGGCGTCCAGGGACAGCGCCTCCTTGGCCGCGGCCTCGTAGGCGGCGTGACGGTCGGCCTTGGGCTCGGCGACCTTGAGCGGAGCCGGAGCCGGCTCGCCCTTGAACTTCTGCCAGTCACCGGTGAGCTTGAGGAGCTTCAGCACGGGCTCGGTCGGCTGCGCGCCGACACCCAGCCAGTAAGCCGCCCGCTCGGCATCGATCTCGATGCGCGAGGGGTTCTCCTTCGGGTGGTACAGGCCGATCTCCTCGATCGCCCGGCCGTCACGCTTGGTGCGGCTGTCGGCGATGACGACGCGGTACTGCGGGTTGCGGATCATGCCGAGCCGCTTGAGCTTGATCTTGACTGCCACTGGTGTGGTCTCTCCTGCATTAGAGCGTGGGTGAACGGCATCTCATCGAGTGGGGCACGAGGAGAGGACCGCCCGTAGGGACAGGCGCGGCACGCGGGGGTGAGAGGGCACCCACGTGGTCACGATGTTCCAACATGTCATTGTGCCAGATGTACGGGAGTGCCCAGCCAAACAACGCCCATTCCGTCCGGCCCACCGAGGGCAAATCTCGGTAATCCCCGTGTGTCCGGGGCACCGGCCGCAGCGCCCTGCTGCGCTAAATGGCCGCCGTGGCAACCACCCTGAGATCCCTGCTGCTGACCGCGACCGGTTCCCTCGCCGTCCTGGGCGCCGTGCTGGCCATGAGAGCGTCCGCCGCCACCGGCGGGTCGGTCCTGGCCAGAGGCGTCGAACTGGAGGTCCACGGCATTCCCGCACTCGGCCAGGAGGCGTTCGCCGGCAGCTGGGGCCGCGCCTTCGCCGGCCCTTCCGGGGGTGAGGACGACGGCGACTGGGCGGACCCCGACGGCGTCCGCGCCTTCGTCTCACTGGGCGGCAGGCGGCTGCGGGCGAGGGTCGCCGCGCCGGTCTCCTGGGAGGCGACCAGCCGGTTCGACGTCAGGCGGCTCAGGCTCAACCCCCGAGCCGGGCAGCCGCTGCTGGTGACGGGCACGGTGACGACCGGCGTCAGGTGGCGGCCGTCCGGCCCGGCGAGCGCCTCGGTCCTGGCCGCGCCCGGTAGCGTGACCGTGCTCGGCCGGCCGGTCGAGGCGGGCACGACGGTCATCCCGGCGACGGGCGCCCAGCTCGGCTATCCCGGGGTCGGGAGCGCGGTGCTCACTGTCGTCAGGACCGACGTACGGCGGACCGCCCCGCGCGCCGAGGCCGGGATGACCCTCGCGATCAGCGGGCGCATGCTCGACGCCTCGGGCGGCCTCGTCCACGACGGGCCACTGGCCGAGGTGATCCTCGGCGGCACCGGTGTCCACTGCGCCGGCGCCGGCGTGACACCGCGTCCCGCCCCGTCTCCGGCGTCGGACTTCACCCCGAGCCTCGCCCCGTTCTCCGAACCCGCGCCGGCCGCCACCCCGGCGCCGGCGCCCGCCCCGCTCCTGGGACCCGCCGCCGCACCGGCACTCATCCCATTCCTGGGACCCGCCGCCACCCCGGCACCCATCCCATTCCTGGGACCCGCCGCCGTACCGGCACCCGTCCCGTTCTGGGCGCCCGCCGCCATCCCGGGGCCGGCCGCCACGCCCGCCTCCTCGGCGGGCTCCTCGGGGCCGGTCACCGCACCGGCCCCCGTCCCGGCCGCCGCACCGGCCCCCGTCGAGTCGCTGCTGACCGCGCTGGCCGCCCCGGCCGGCTGCGCACGGCCTCCGGCGTGAGCATCCGGACGACCGGGCGGGGATGGTCCGGGACGGCCGTGCAGGGTGGTCCGGGATGACCGCCGGGGCCATGGGCGTGGCCGTCAGGGAAGGTGTCGCTATGGTGCAGGTGCATGGCTGCTCCAGGGGAGGATCGAAGGAGTCGTCAGGATGC
>NZ_JBSFPS010000404.1:0-6045 GCF_053588315.1 Streptosporangium sp. NPDC003464
GAAAGGTTCTCCTCCTTCGAGTATCGGACGGTGCCCACCTTCGGACGGACCATGCCTTACGGCGGAGCGCGCCTTCCGGCGGATCGGCGCCTTCCGGTGGGCCGTGCCTTCCGGCGGATCGGCGCCTTCCGGTGGGCCGTGCCTTCCGGCGGATCGGCGCCTTCGCGGTGGATCAGCCGAACGGCAGCCGCACCAGGGAACGGTCGCCGGTGCCGAGGGTGGTCGTGCCGCCGCCGATGGCGTTCCAGACCTCCACCCTCACCCGGCCGCCGGACAGGTCGCCGAGCGTTCCGGAGGAGGACTGCAGGCCGGCGGCCTGGGTGTAGTGCTCCCAGCCGGTCACCGGGTCGGTGGCGAAGTAGCGGTAGGTCTCCACCCGGTCCCAACTCCCGTCACCGGTCAGGTCGTAGGAGACCCGGAGCTGGACGCCGTTGGCGACCGTGGTGCCCGCGTCCACGGAGAGGTCGAACGCGGTGGCCCCGCCGTTGTGGGCGGCGGTCAGGCCGGTGGCCGTGAAGACCTGCGCGTTCACGGGCGTGCCGTCGTGGTTGCCGTTGGCCGCGGCCAGCGTGACGGTGCCCGCCGTACCCGGGGCGCCCGGCAGCCCCCCACCCGCCTGCGGGTAGCGCGTCGCGGCGAAGGGGCCCACCGTGGGAGTGGACGTCGGGGTGGGCGTGGGCGTCGGGGTGGGACCGGAGCCGCCGCCGGCGTTGCCGCCACTCCAGGTGTGGGCGCCCGAGGTGACCGTCTTGCCGGCCGGGACGTTGAGCACGGTGCCGTTGGAGAAGGTCACCGTGATCGCGGCGCCGGTGATGTTGGACGCCACGTAGGTGCGGGCGCCGTTCTTGCTGAACACCTTGGCCAGGGGATGGTCGGCGGTGACCGAGGTGTCCACCGTGCCCAGGGCGGCCAGGTTGCGGATCCAGTGGAAGGTGTGCGCCCTGCTCTCCCCCTCCTCGGAGGTGAGACCGCTGTTGGCGCGGAAGTTCGCCAGGGCGGCGTCCCCGTTGCCGAGGGCGAGGAACTCCCAGAGGATGTCCCGCCACACCGTGGGCGGCCCGCCGTTGTTCCTCGTCAGCTCGTTGTAGTTGGTGGTCACGTAGCCGGGGTTGTCGCCCAGGTAGAAGTGGCCGCCGGTGACGGGCAGCATGTTGATGCCCTGGATCATCTCCGGCTCGGCGCTGAACCAGGTGGCGTAGGCGCCGCCGTCGCCCCAGACCATGCCGACCGTGCTGTGGCCGAAGGCCGCGGGGAAGTTCTGGTCGCGCACGTCGAACCAGTACTCCCGGATCGCCGCCGCCTGCGTGGTGTAGATGTAGACGCCGGCGTCGCGGACCGCCGTGTTGCCGGTGGCCTGGCCCCACTGGATCAGGGCGTTGGCGAAGTTCATGCCCTCGGACGAGGACTCCTGGTTGTTGCCCGCGCCGAAGGCCCCGTGACCCGACGCCCAGTCGTGACCGGCGTAGATGTCGAAGTCGCGCAGGTAGGGGAAGCGCGTGTCGCCGCGGTCGTAGTTGTTGGCGTCACGGATCAGCAGGTCGACCATGCCGCCGTAGCGGCCGGCCCGCGCCCAGTCCGGGTCGAACTTGGCCAGGGTCGCGGCGGCCGCGATGTAGTAGCCGTAGTGGAAGTGGTGGTCGTTGAGCTCCTGGTCGGAGCCGTAGGAGGCCGGGTAGCCGATCAGCGTCCCCCAGGTGGGGTTGAGGTAGAAGACCCGTGAGGTCTTGCCCGGCGAGGCGGTGAACCAGTCGGTGAGACGGGTGCGGATGGCGCCCAGGGCCGCGTCGCGGACCGAGGTCAGGTTGAGCTGGTCGGCGATCTCCGCGATGCGGGCGGCGCGGCCGAGTCCCTTGCCGGTCCAGTAGGTGTCGTCGCCCCGGTTGTCCATCGGGTTGCCCTGCTCGGCGTTGAGGAGGGCGGTGACCGTGGCGAGGTCGGCTCCGCCGCCGTCGCCGACGGCGGGCACCTCGGGCAGCACGCCGGTGTACTTCATCGACGTCCTGAACTGCGTCCCGGTGACGATCTTCATCTGGCCGCGCGCGGAGGTGTAGGTCTGCGGCAGCGGCGTGGAGCCGGTCAGGTGGTTCCACTGGTGCGGGTAGAGCGCGATGACGGTGCCGGTGGCGGTGCCCTGCCTGGCCGTGGTGGTGAAGGCGTACGTCGTGCTCAGCGTGGCGCTGCCCGGGGTGTAGGAGTAGGAGACGCGGGTGCCGGTGACGTGCGCGTGCGCGTACTGGCCGTAGGTGCTCGCCAGGGCGGCGCGGTCACCGCCGGCCGGGAGCACCGCCACCGAGAAGAAGCCCTTGCCCGCCAGGGAGGAGCTGATCGTCGTCCCGGCGACCGTCCAGGTGGCGCCGGCCGGGGCGTAGGCCACGTAGTCGTGGCCGTTGGCGGTGAAACCGACGGTGGCGCCGCTGTTGGACCACACCGCCGGGGCGCCCGAGGTGGTGATCCGCGCGTCGCCGCCGGTGACCTGGAAGTAGGCGAACGGCAGGCCGTGGCCGATGGTGGCCTTCATGGTCCGGCCGCCGCCGCTCCAGTACGGCGTGACGGTCCAGTCGCTCCAGCCGTCGACCTTGACGTCGGGCGAGTTCAGCCCGGCGACGCCGACCCGGATGTCCTGGACGTAGGGGTAGTGGAACTCTCCCACCCCGGTCGCCGTCCCGCTGATCGCCGGGGTGGTGGTGTAGGAGAAGCCGAGGCCGTCGCCGAAGGTGTCGTAGGAGATCGGGTGGGCGTGGAGCGGCTCGCCGTAGGCGCAGTCGGTCCGCTTGTAGAGGATCGACGACCACCAGTCATTGGTCGGGACGGCCCCCGCGGGCGCGTTGGCGGTCACCCACTGGCGCGGGTTGGTGGAGACGGAGCCGCAGCCGGTCGGCAGCGAGCGGCCGGCGGGCAGGGTGTCCGCGTAGCTGCCGGCGCCGACCGGCGCCGCCTCCGCGGAACGGGTGAGGCCGAGGCCGAACATGCCGGCCACCATCGCGGCGGCGACGCCGGCGACGAGGGCGCGCCCGCGGGTCCAGGGACGGCGGGCGGGCCGCCTTTCGCGGGGCTGCGGACTGTCCGGACCCGTGGTCCGGCTCGATGGATGCATGGGGGGTGCCTCCGGGAGAAGTGGGGGGATCCGAGGCGGGCCGATCGAGAGAGCGCTCTCTTGACCGCGAAAGTAACGGCCCGTTCCACCGTCGTCAATGTTTCGTCTTGGTAACGGAGAAGTGAAGGAAAGAAGTGCAGGCGGGAGAGGTATCCCACAAAACATGGGCTCATCGCACCGGAGAAACACGACGGAGACCGCCGGAAGGCCGATCACCGGCCGGGCGTCAGCCACCCTCTCACGCGTGAGAGCGCTCTCATCACCAGGAGCCGTACGCGGCCGGCCGCCGGGGGTGCGACACCCCGGGCCGCCATCCGGGCCGGAGGCGCCGCCCGGGGATGACCACAGCAACCCGAGTCGGCGAAACTCACCGCGCGGTGACAAAACCAAGGCTGGACACTCCGTGTAGCAGACTATTTACTTTCCGTGACCATTCCAGCACCCCCTGTCCCGGGAGACACCATGCGAAGCAAGAGGCTCACGACCATCGCCCTGGCCGCCCTCGTCGGCTGCGCGGGCCTGACGGCGCTGTCCGTCACGCCCGCCGGAGCCTCCGCGCCGGCGGCGGCCCCGGCGGCGGCCGACTTCACGGGTTACCAGATCGTCAAGCTGCCCAACGCCAACGTCCCCAACTTCCAGCGCCGCACGGTCCGCTGCCCCAGCGGCAAGAAGGCCGTCGGCGGTGGCGCCGAGGCGCAGGGCAATGACGCGATCCTGGTCGGCTCCTTCCCCACCGATGACGGCGCCGGCTGGATCGGCCTCGGCCGCCAGAACAACTACAGCGACGTCGGCATCAGCGTCTACGTGATCTGCGCCAACGTCAGCTAGCCCCACCCGCCCCCAGCTCTGGCCAGACCCCGCAGGGTCTGGCCAGAGCCTTTCTGTCGCGGGACTCCCCGCCTCTCCCAGCTCTGTCGCGGGACTCGCCGCCTCTCCCGACACCGGGTCGCGATCATCCCCGGCCGCCGAAAGATCACCCGAGCGAGAACAGGGAGGCTTCACGAGTGAGGCGCCTGCGACACCGCTCCGACAATCTCATCTCCCGGGGAACCTGGGCGATGACCGGCCTGCTCGCCGTCGTGGCGCCGGTCATGGCGGCCGCCGGCGCGGCGGCCATCCTCGCGCCGTTCCGTCCGGGAGCGGCCACCCACCCGGCGGGGCCCAGCGGGCCGAGCCGACCTGAACAGCACTCCGTCCAGCGCACGGGCCGCGCGGGACCACCAGGAGACCAGGACACGTCACCGCCAGGCGGCCAGGACACGGACCGGCGCGTCACCGCCAAGCGGTCAGAGCGCGGGACCACCAGGCGGTCAGGACAGGGACCGGCGCGTCACCGCCAGGCGGTCAGGGCACGGCGAGGGTTGCGGGGTCGACCTGGACGGCCGCGCTGAGGGCCCAGCGCATCCGGGCCTCGTACGTCTCGGGATGGTCTCCGGCCTCCTGCGCGACGCAGGCGGCACAGGAGGCGATGTCCTCGTGACAGGCGCGCAGACCGTCTTCGATGACCGTACGCACCTGCTCCGGCGAGGGATGGTCGGATGCCTGCAACGTGGAGGCGAAAAGGATCTTTGCCAGGTCGGACACGCTCATCGTGGTCGGCATCGTCTGCCCCTCTCTCCGGGACCTGCCGGTTACACGGAACCTCGGCGGCGCCCGTTGATCGTCAGCCTCGTGTTCTCATCTCCATCGTCTCGCCTGATACCGACATTTTTCGCGAATCAGACAAGGAGCTTGAAGGGTACGAACATTGCTCTATTTGGCTATACCCATCGATCCACGCGGTGATGCGGCCCAGTGGCCACACCGATCACCCGGAAGGGGCGCGGCCACCCGGGAAACGCGGAGAGCCCGGGAAACGCGGGAAGCCCGGCCGTGACACGGCCGGGCTTCCCGTCAGGTGCGCCGCCAGGGACTCGAACCCCGGACCCGCTGATTAAGAGTCAGCTGCTCTAACCAACTGAGCTAGCGGCGCTTGACCTCGACAAGAATACCGGATTCGGAGCCATGGTCCGTACGTGAGATGACATGTGCCGGTCGCGGCCCCGCCGGCGGGCAGCCCCGGGCCGTCCCCGCCTAGCCCGGGAACGGGCCCGCGTCGTGGACGAGGATCGCCGCCTGGACCCGGTTGGCCAGGCCGAGCTTGGCCAGGGAGTTGCTGACGTGCGCCTTGACGGTCGCCTCGCTCATCGTCAGCTCGCGGCCGATCTCGGCGTTGGACAGGCCCCGGGCGACCTCCCGCAGGACCTGGCGCTCGCGGTAGGTGAGCACGGCGAGCCGCTTGCGCGCCGCCTCGGCCGGCGACGGCCCCTTCTCCGCGAAGGAGCTGATCAACCGCCTGGTGACAGTGGGGGCGAGCATGGCGTTGCCGGCCGCGACCGTGCGGACGGCGGCGGCGAAGTCTCTCGGCGGTGTGTCCTTGAGCAGGAAGCCGACCGCGCCGGCACGGAGGGCCAGGTGGACGTATTCGTCGATGTCGAACGTCGTCAGCATGATCACCTTGGGGGGATCGGGCAGCCTGCCGATCTCCGCCGCGGCGGAGAGGCCGTCCATGCCGGGCATGCGGACGTCCATGAGGATGACGTCCGGGCTGAGCCGGACGGCCGCGCCGACCGCCTCGGCGCCCTCGCACGCCTCACCGACGACCACGACGTCGCCGGTGGCCTCCAGGATCATGCGCAGGCCCGACCGGACGAGCACCTCGTCGTCGACGATCAGCACTCGGATCACACGACCCCCTCCACCCGCTCCGCCGGAAGCCGGGCGGACGTCCTGAACCCGCCGCCGGGCAGCCTGCCGACCTCGAACTCGCCGCCCGCCAGCTCGACGCGCTCGCGCAGCCCGGTCAGGCCCAGCCCGGCGTTGGCGGCGTCGTGGAAACCGTTGGTGTAGTCGAACGCCAACGCCACGACCACCACGCCGATGACGAGTGCGAGCGTGAGGTCCACTTAGCT
>NZ_JBSFPS010000405.1:0-6031 GCF_053588315.1 Streptosporangium sp. NPDC003464
GCCCCACCATGGCCGCGCGGGCGACCGCCATGTTGGCCAGCGTGCCCGCGGAGGTCTTCCAGGCGCCGCCCGTCACCCCGGCCGAACGGCGGGAGGGGACGAGGAGGTCGCCCACTCCAGGGAGTTGCCGAAGCCCCACGGGTCGTTCACGGTGACCTTCGGCGCGGTCTTGTGGGTCTTCCACACGTTGTAGAGGAACGGCAGCGTGGAGGCGCCCAGCAGGAAGGCGCCGACCGAGGAGACCATGTTCAGGTCGGTGAAGCCGTCGATCGGGCTGTAGTCGGCGTAGCGGCGCGGGAAGCCCTGCGCGCCGAGCCAGTGCTGGACCAGGAAGGTGGTGTGGAAGCCGATGAACAGCGTCCAGAAGTGCACCTTGCCCAGGGTGTCGTTGAGCATCTTGCCGGTGAACTTGGGCCACCAGAAGTAGAAGCCGGCGAACATCGCGAACACCACGGTGCCGAAGACGACGTAGTGGAAGTGGGCCACGACGAAGTAGGAGTCGGCGACCTGGAAGTCCAGCGGCGGCGAGGCGAGGATGACGCCGGTCAGGCCACCGAACAGGAAGGTGACCAGGAAGCCGATCGAGAACAGCATCGGCGACTCGAAGGACAGGTGTCCCCGCCACATCGTGCCGATCCAGTTGAAGAACTTCACCCCGGTCGGGACCGCGATGAGGAAGGTCATGAACGAGAAGAACGGCAGCAGCACCTGTCCGGTCGGGAACATGTGGTGCGCCCAGACCGTGATCGACAGACCCGCGATGGCGATGGTCGCGCCGACGAGGCTGATGTAGCCGAACAGCGGCTTGCGGCTGAAGACCGGCAGGATCTCGGTCACGATGCCGAAGAACGGCAGCGCGATGATGTAGACCTCGGGGTGGCCGAAGAACCAGAACAGGTGCTGCCAGAGCAGCGCGCCGCCGGTGGCCGAGTCGAAGATGTGGGTGCCGAGCTTGCGGTCGGCCTCCAGGGCCAGCAGCGCGGCGGCCAGCACGGGGAAGGCCATCAGCACCAGGATCGAGGTGAGCAGCACGTTCCAGGTGAACATCGGCATCCGGAACATGGTCATGCCGGGGGCGCGCATGCAGACGATCGTGGTGATGAAGTTGACCGAGCCGAGGATCGTGCCCAGACCGCTGATGGTCAGGCCGACGATCCACAGGTCACCGCCGATGCCCGGCGAGCTGATCGCGTTCGACAGCGGGGTGTAGGCGAACCAGCCGAAGCTGGCCGCGCCACCCGGGGTGAGGAACCCCGACAGGGCGATGGTGCTGCCGAAGGTGAACAGCCAGTAGCTGACCATGTTCAGGCGCGGGAACGCCACGTCGGGGGCACCGATCTGCAGCGGCATGAGCTCGTTGGCGAAGCCGGCGAACAGCGGCGTCGCGAACATCAGCAGCATGACCGTGCCGTGCATGGTGAACAGCTGGTTGAACTGCTCGTTGCTGGTGATCTGCAGGCCCGGCTGCGCCAGCTCCGCTCGCATGATCAGCGCCATGACGCCGCCGATCAGGAAGAACACGAACGAAGTGATCAGATAGAGGTGCCCGATGATCTTGTGATCGGTGGACGACGCCCACTTGGTGATGATCGATCCCTTGCGGGTCGTCACCGGCGCGAGGGCGATGGGCTCGTTAAGTGCGGTCACTGGGCACCCGCCTGGCTAGCGATGTACTGGTCGAACTCGGCCTGCGGGACGAGCTTCACGTTGAAGAGCATCCGGCTGTGGTCGACGCCGCAGAGCTCGGCGCACCGGCCGGCGTAGACGGCCGGCTTGTCCAGCGTGTCGACCTCGAACTTGTTCTCCACCCCGGGGATCACGTCCCGCTTGAAGTGGAAGGCCGGCACCCAGAAGGAGTGGATGACGTCCGGCGAGACGAGGTCGAACTCCACCTTCTGGTTGACCGGGAGCATCAGCTGCGGCCCCTGGGTGTAGTCGCCCACGGGCTTGCCGACGACTTCGACCTTCTTGCCGTTGTATTCGGTCGTGAAGCGCCAGCTCCACTGGAAGCCCTCGACCTTGACCTTCACCGGCGCCTGGCCGGACACGATGTTGATGTAGTTCTGGTCGCGCGCGGTGAAGAAGAAGAACACGCCGACCATGATGATCGGCACCACCGTGTAGAGGATCTCGATGGGGAGGTTGTAGCGCACCTGCGGCGGCAGCTCTTCCTTCGAGTGCTTCTTCTTACGGTGGAAGGCGACGGACCACAGGATCAGGCCCCACACGACCACACCGGTGGCGAGAGCGGCGATCCAGGATCCGTTCCACAGATTCTGGACGGTCTCGGCCTGCTTGGTGACGGCACCCGGCAAGCCGCCACGGGACCATTCTTCGGCACTACACGCCGTCGCGGACACCAACACCAGCGCCAGAGCGGCAGCGCGTGGCACCCGGCGGCGGGCCAACGGACGCCGTGCAGAACGGCGGGTCGGACTCACGGATCGCCTACCCCACAGATGAAGCCCAGGAGTCACTCCTGGGCGGTCGTTTATTCATGTTCACAACTTGTAGTTCACAGCTTTACGCTGGGGGACACATTAGCGCGGACCACCCCCGCCCCCCCGCGCAGCCCCCGATTGCGCCGCGCGTGATGCGACGATTGAGGCGTGGCGTACTTCGACGCGGCCTCCACCGAGCCGCTGCACCCTCAGGCACGCGAGGCCCTGATCGCGGCGCTCGACGTCGGCTGGGCCGATCCGGCGAGACTGTACGGTCCCGCCCGCCGGGCAAGCATGTTACTGGAACAGGCGCGCACCGAGGTCGCCGAAGCGCTCGGCGCCCGGCCCGACGAGGTCTCCTTCACCACCTCCGGCACCCAGGCGGTGCACCTGGGCGTGCTCGGCACCCTGCACGGACGGCGCCGCGCCGGGCGCCGCCTGGTGACCTCGGCGGTGGAGCACTCCAGTGTGCTGCACGCCGCCGGTGTCCACGAACGCGACGGCGGCTCGGTCGAGACGGTCGGCGTCGGCCGCACCGGCGCGGTGGACCTGACGGCCTTCGGCGAGGCGGTGCGGGCCGACGGCACGGCCCTGGCCTGCCTGCAGAGCGCCAACCACGAGGTCGGCACGGTCCAGCCGGTCGCCGAGGCGGCGGCCCTGTGCGCCGAGGCCGGCGTGCCGCTGCTGGTGGACGCGGCGCAGTCCGTGGGCCGGATGCCGCCGCCGCGGGGCTGGTCGGTGCTGACGGCCAGCGCGCACAAGTGGGGCGGCCCCGCGGGGGTCGGCGTGCTGGTGGTCCGCAAGGGCACCCGGTGGCGCAGCCCGCTCCCCGAGGACGAGCGGGAGCGCCGCCGGGTCCCCGGCTTCGAGAACGTGCCGGCGATCGTCGCGGCGGCCGCCGCGCTGCGCGCGATGGCGGCCGAGTCTGCGCAGGAGTCGGCCCGGCTCTCGGCGCTCGTGGACCGGATCAGGACCGAGGTGCCCCGGCTCGTCCCCGACGTCGAGGTCATCGGCGATCCCATCGCACGGGCCCCGCATATTGTCACCTTTTCGTGTCTTTACGTAGAAGGTGAGGCATTGTTGACAGAACTAGATAAGGCGGGATTCGCCATATCGTCCGGTAGTTCCTGCACGGCGAGTACGCTTCGTCCATCACACGTTTTGGAGGCCATGGGCGTGCTTACCCACGGGAACGTCCGGGTATCGCTGCCTCAGGGCGCATCCGCGGCGGACGTCGACCGCTTCCTCGCCGTCCTGCCGGACATGGTGAAGAGGATCCGCGAGGAGGCGGGCGTAAGGCTGTGATCGACATTCGGGGAGTGAAGGTTTCATGACGTCCAGGCAGACCGCCACGGAGGGATCCACCCAGCCTCCGGCGCTGACCATCGACGCGCTGGGCAAGAAGTGCCCGATCCCCATCATCATGCTCGCCGAGCAGATCAACCACGTCCCGCGCAACGGGATCGTCTCGGTCCTCGCCGACGACCCCGCGGCCTTCACCGACATCCCGGCCTGGTGCCGGCTGAAGTCCCACCACCACGTGGCCAGCCACGAGCTGCCCGGCGGCGGCTGGGCCATCCATGTGCGGCGCAACTACTGACCCGCCGGGAAACGGGTAGGACCCCCTGAAAGCCCAACACACGTTTCGGGGGGAACAATGAGCGGAGAGACCGCCAAGGACCTCATGAGCCCGGGGGCCCGCTGCGTGGAGGCGCACGAGACGCTCGACCGCGCCGCGCAGATGATGCGGGAGATGAACGTCGGCGCGCTGCCGGTCTGCGGCAGCGACGACCGGCTCAAGGGGATCATCACCGACCGTGACATCGTGGTCAAGTGCGTGGCCGCGGGCAAGGACCCGTCGAGGGTGACCGCCGGGGAGATGGCCGCCGGCCTGGTCTGGGTACCCGCGCACGCCACCGTCGGGGAAGTCCTGTCCAAGATGGAGGAGCACCAGATCAGGCGGCTCCCGGTGATCGAGAACAACCGTATCGTCGGGATGATCAGCGAGGCTGATCTGGCCAGACATCTTCCGGACGACCAGCTCGCCGACTTCGTCCATCACATCTACACGGGGGCCTGACCCCCGCACGGGGGCCTGACCCCCGCACCGCCCGGGGCCCGCCTGGCCCCGGGCGCTCCGGCCCCGGCGGCGCGGACCTCATGACGGACGAGGCCACCCAGGGGCGGGAACACGGCCCGCGGGTGGCACGGGCCTCACGACGGGCGGCGCCACCAGGGGCGGGAACACATCCCCCGGCGGCGCGGACCTCATGACGGGCGGTGCCGCCAGGGGGCTGGAACACGGCCCGTGGCGGAGCCGGTGAGCGGCCGGTGGCCGCCCGCCGGCTCCGCCGTGGCGGGGCCGCTCAGGCGTAGTGGCACTTCACGGACCGGGCCACCTCGGCGGCGGCCTCGGCGCCGTAGGCGGCGGCGAAGCGCTCCAGGAAGACCTGCTGCCCCAGTTCGTACTCCTGGCCGCCGACGCGCTCCAGGACGTGGGTGGCGGTGAGGTTGCCCACCTGGCCGCAGCGCTCCAGGGACAGCCCCCAGGCCAGGGCGGCCAGGAAGCCGGAGCGGAAGGCGTCGCCCACGCCGGTGGGGTCGGCCTTGCCGAGCTCGGGAGCCGGGGGGACGTGCAGGGACGGCTCGCCCTTGCGGTCGATCACCACGCCCTTGGGACCCAGCGTGGTGACGCGGACGCCGACCCGGTCGAGGATCTCCTCGTCGGACCAGCCGGTCTTCTGCTCGATCAGACCCTTCTCGTAGTCGTTGCCGAACAGGTAGGCGGCGCCGTCGACCAGCTGACGGATCTGGTCGCTGGGCATGCGGGCCAGCTGCTGCGAGGGGTCGGCCGCGAACGGGATGCCCCGCTGGCGGGCCTCGTCGGTGTGCCGGAGCATCGCGTCGGGGTCGTTGGGGCTGACCAGCACCAGGTCCAGGCCGCCGAGCCGCTGGGCGATCGGGCCGAGCTCGATCAGCCGGGCCTCGGCCATCGCACCGGTGTAGAACGACGCGATCTGGTTGTGATCATCGTCGGTGGTGCACAGGAAGCGGGCGGTGTGGTGGAGCTCGGAGACGTATACCGACTCGCAGTCGACGCCGTGCCGCTCCAGCCAGGAACGGTAGTCGGCGAAGTCAGCGCCGACGGCACCGACCAGGACGGGGTCCAGCCCCAGGCAGCCCATGCCGAAGGCGATGTTGGCCGCGCAGCCGCCGCGGCGGATCTGCAGGTCGTCGACGAGGAACGACAGGGACACCCGGTCGAGCTGGTCGGCGACGAGCTGGTCGCCGAAGCGACCCGGGAAGGTCATCAGGTGGTCGGTCGCGATTGAGCCGGTGACGGCGATGCGCACGGGATCTTTCTCCTCGTTGTCAGCATCTAAGGGAAGGGGTGAGCATTGAAACCCCGCAAGAATACGCGACCCCGCACACGCGCGACGGCCCCTATGAGACCCCGTAGACGCGCGGAAGCCCCGCAAGGTGATGGATGTCTCACCTCAGCGGGGCCGCCGCGCGGTTCTTCCGCCTAGTTGAACGAGTCGCCGCAGGCGCAGGAGCCCGTGGCGTTCGGGTTGTCGATCGTGAAGCCC
>NZ_JBSFPS010000406.1:0-6026 GCF_053588315.1 Streptosporangium sp. NPDC003464
GTCGATGGCGAGGAGGTACTCGTGTCCTCCGGCCTGGCCGAGGGTTTTCGCGGTCGAACGCTGCTTCAACCGGCTCAAGCACTTCAAAGGCATCGCGACCCGCTACGACAAGCTCGCCGCGCATTACCACTCGGCCGTGACCATCGCCTGCCTGCTGCCGTGGCTCAGATGATCCACAAAACAGGTCCTAGCGGGATGATCTCGCTACGCTTCCGCGATGTCGTTCATGCGCCGATCGTCCGGCGCGCTGGCGCTGGCGCTGGCGCTGGCGGCGGCCGCCGCTCTCACCACGGCTTGATCAACTTCCTGGTGACTCGCTAAGTTGGGCGTTTTGACCGCTCCCCCCGAGAGATGGCCATGCGTCACTACCGTTTCGGCAGGATCGCCATCCTGATCGCGCTCGGCTATCTCGCCGTAGTCGCCGTGCTGGGTGCCTTCGCGCTGACCACCGACCGGGGAGACCTCCTCTGGAAGATCGTCACCCACGACTCGGGCATGGGCTGGTTTCCCGGCCCCGGCGAAGAAACCCTCACCGTCCCGTGGGGGCTGACGGTCGTCCTGATCCTCATCGGGGCGCTTCAGGCCTGGGCCCTGTGGCAGGTGCTGCGCGGTCGCGCCAGGGGCGAGCTGACACATCGGGGCAGGAAAGTCGGCCTGCTGCGGCTCGCCCTGTATCTCGGCGTCGGCTACAGCCTGATCAGCATCGCCAGCACCCCGCTGATCCACGCATGGAAGATCTACTGGGTCTGGTCAGTTACGGAAATCGCCTCCGGTTTCGTGCAACTGGCCATCGTCTGGCTGTTCTTCCTGGTGCTCCGGGACACCGTCTCCTTCAGGCTACGGCTGTTCTCCCTCATCGCCGGAACCATCGCCGCCGTGAGCAACCTCGGCCAGGAAATCACCGACCTCTTCGACCTGCGCTCCGCCGAGCAGATCTTGACCCTGGCCGGAGGGTACGGCTATGTCTGGCTGGCGTGGTCGGTGTCGGTCCTCATCGCCCAGGCCAAGGATCCCCGCTGGAGCGCGGCGACCGTCCGGACAGGCGTCATCGCGCAGGTGGTGTCGGTCCTCCAGCCCTCCGGGATGGTCTCGTTCGGCGGCAGCGGGTCGCCCAGCATCTTCACGGTCTACACGCTCCTCGGTGCTGTCAGTGTCTTCGGGCTGGTGTGGGATGCCAGGACCGCCCATGAGCTGACGGCCCCCCTTCCCCAACCGGACGCGGGACTCCTGCCGGTACGGCCGGCGGCCAGGTGGTGGCCGCCGGCCGCCGTGACCATCGCGCTGCCGCTGATCCCCGCCGCCGTCAACCTCGCGCACGGCAAGTACCTCTGGATCGGCCCCAGAGGCGTGATCGAACAGTTCGTCCGCGTGGACGGAGGCAGCGGGAACGCTCTGACCTGGCTCGTCCTGGACGTCTTCGTCGGCGTCGGCGGCCCCGCGCTGCTGATCCTGGCCGCTGTCCTGCGCCGGACCCGCCGTACCCTGCGGTTCACGACACTGACGCTGATCATCGCCGCGGCCGTGGGCTTCGCCAGCGCGCTCACGGCAACGCCCGTGCCGGAGGACTTCGACGGCTTCTACGAAGGCGCACAGATCTACCCGGAGAGCCTGTTCACCCAGAAGCGCGCCGGTGAGATCTTCCTCGGCATCTCACCGGCGTGGTACAGCGCGGCCCTGCTCGCCTCCGCCCTGCTCCTGCCGTTCCTGTACCCGACCCCGCTGGCCCAGCGCACACGCCGCCGCATGCTCCTCCTGGCCCAAGTCGCCACGCTGGTCGCGCTCGCGTTCGTGCCCATGGCGGACCTGGCCCGCGGCCCGGTCACCGCGGCCGAAGACTGCACCCCACGCAAGACGTGGACGGGCGAGCCCGAGGAACCCAAGCTCACCCGGGACCAGCGGCTCGTGTGCTCCCTCCGGCAGGGAAACGTGATCAAACTCGCCGCCACCACGCCTGACGCCGTGATCCTCGCCCATGCCCGCTGGCTGTGCGGCATCTACACCCGCAACGATCCCCAGGAGGTCGCCCGCCTTCAGACGACGCGGGGACTGACGCGCGATGCCCTGACCTACCCGCTCGCAGAGATCTGCCCCAGCGCCGACGCCGTGGTCAAGGCCGCGGCCGCTGAACAGGACCGGGAGGACCAGGAGTGGGAGGCCGACGCGCAGCGCATGTGCGACTCGAGCCCGCCCCACCGCCTGCTCATCAGACCGGCCAAAGTGATCCGCATGAAGGAACCCCAGTGGACGGACTACGGGGTCATGGAGACGTACGAGCCGACCGAGGACGACGCGGACCCGTACGAGGACGGCCTGCTCGACAAGGCTCAGGACAACGGCCTGGTGGCCGCCCTCCCCGGTCACCTGATGATCCGGACGCACTCCGACTACGACCTCTGCGTCACCCTGGAGACCTACACCCGCCGCCCACCGGTGGAGACCAAGGGCTGGGACCACGTTGCCGAGGTCGGCTACGAAAGCCCCACCGGCGAGATCGTGCTCAGGGACGGTCTGAGCGGAACCGAATTTCCCGACCTGTCACTCAACGGCCGGGCGGGGCACTACCGGATCCGCGTGCACTACGACTGGTTCAAGTGGAAGGGACCGCACGAGGTCGGCCAACGTCTACTGATCATGGCGTTCCCCGGGAAGGGCGACAAGATCGTCACCTACCGCAGACCGCCGAAGCGACGTTGACGGAGCCGGCGCGAAGAGCATTCGGGGGTCGTTATCCCTGGCCGGCACGCTTCAGAAGAGGACTGGCGTGCAGGCAGACGCCGATTCGCCGGTGAGTGGAACCAGCTCCGCACCGTCTTGTCGTCTCCAGACGAACCGGTCCGGCTCGGGCATGATCTGGACGTGGGCCATGTGCGGGCCCGGGTGACCCGGCTGCAGCTCGCACTCGTAGGCGGGCTTACGCATGTGGCCGCGGTGAAGGCCCGGGGCACGGCAGCGTTGACCAGCTCGACGCCGTCGGCGTTCAGCTCGACCATGCCGAGCCGGTCGGCCAGCAGGTTCACGTGGGTGGCGAGGTGCTCACAGGCGATCGCCGGCGCGGTCACCGGATCAGTCCCCTCGGAGGGCGGGCCGGCCGACAGATCCTCGAACGTCACGACGGCCACGGTACGCGCCGGAGTGCGAACGGGATCGCGAATTCGAATCGCCGTTGACGCGCCGTGGGCGGTGCGGGCCGGGACCGGCCGCCAAGGCCGCACGCCCGGCCCACATCCGCCTGGCGGCCAGGTCGGTGAACGGCCGTCACAGGACGGACCACAGCACGATGTAGACCGCCATGGGCAGCGTGATGACCGCCGAGAGCCACAAGACGATGGCGAGGGTGCGTAGCCGTTCGTGTAGACGCGGGTGCGGGCGGCGGGCCAGGCGCTGGATCGGGCTCACGCACCAGCTCAGTGCGGCGGCGCCCGCGGTGAACGCCATGACCGTGCCGGAGGCGATCTGGGCCGGCGGCGGCATCGACGGTGACGGATAGACGGATGCGCTCTCCACCCAGATGATCAGGAGGGCGGTGGAGCCGCTTCGAGCGGCCAGGAAGGCCTCATCGGCGGCGGGAATCGTGGTGTCGGTTGCGTGTGGTGAAGCGCGTTGGGAACCCATACGGGGAACCTTCTGTACAGCGATGATGCGTCCGACCCCTACCGTGGGCCCGCAGAGCTGACAAGCGGGTGGCGACCGGGCCAACCCGGCGTGAACAGCGAGAAGATATGTGCTGGTTGGATCCGGGCCGCGGGCTGACCATCAGCCTGCCGGCAGCCCGTTGTCAGGCTGTGCCCGAAGGGCCTTGCGGGGATTCAACCTGCATATCCGTTGGAAATTTCTTCATTGCTACTGAGACCCCTGCCACCAGCGTGGATGTGCTGGAGGCAAGGTCTGAGCTACCCCACCGGACTTGTCGCCCTCCACTGGCGCGGACGCGTCGTCATCGGGGATGTGCTTACTCCTGCAGCATGGAGAGAGCTCGGGATGGGCACAGGGTGACGGCGTGGCGCGCCTGTGCGGCGCTCTGGTCGTCGGGGTGATCGGTCAGCAGGGCTACGGTGCCGTCGTCGTCTTGGTCGAAGACGGCCGGTCCGGTCAGGACGCATTGGCCGGAGCCGACGCAGAGGTCGCTGTCGGCTTTGATCCGCATCATGTCCTGCTCACCAGGTGACCGGGAGTTCGTGAACGCCGTAGATGACGGCGTCGGTCTTGAACGGCAGGTCCTCGGCCGGTGCGGCGAGCCGCAGGGTGGGGATGCGGCGGAACAGCGTGTCGAAGACGATCTGCAGTTCCATCCGGGCCAGGTTCTGGCCGAGGCACTGGTGTGGGCCGAAGCCGAAGGCGAGGTGGTGGCGGGCCCCGCGCTCGATATCCAGTTCGGCCGGGTCCTTGAACGCCGCCGGGTCCCAGTTGGCCGACAGGGTCGAGACGATGACGCCCTCGCCGGCCTTGATGCTCACCCCGCCGATCTTCACGTCTTCGGTGGCCACCCGGGAGGTGACTCCGTCGGCGATGGCGAAGTAGCGCAGCAGTTCCTCCACGGCCATGGGCGTCCTGCCCGGGTCGGCTTTGACCACGGCCAGTTGCTCCGGATGGGAGAGCAGCCCGACCACGCCGAGCGAGATCATGTTCGCTGTGGTCTAGTGTCCGGCGGTCAGCAGCAGGAAGGCCAGGCTCACCAGGCCCGCGTGGTCGAGGGTGCCCTTCTGGCGTTGCCGGGCGATCTGTCGGCTGAACAGGTCGTCGCCGGGTTCGGACTCTTTGCGGGTGACCAGGTCGTCGATGTAGGCGCGCAGTTCGGCGAAGGCTCGCCGGCGGTCTTCGAGCGAGGTCCGGCGCACCATCATGGTGGTGCGGCTTTGGAAGAAGTCGTGGTCGGTGTAGGGGACGCCGAGCAGTTCGCAGATCACCAGGGAGGGCACCGGCAGGGACAGCGCCTGCACCAGGTCGACCGGCCGCTGGTCGGCGGCGAGCATGTCGTCGATGAAGTGGTCGACGATGTCCTGGATCCGCGGGCGCAGCGCGGCCAGCCGCCTGACGGTGAATTCGCCGATCACCGGGCGGCGGGCCGCGGAGTGTTCAGCGCCGTCCATGCCGAGCATCAACGGCGGCTGGCTGCGGAGCTGCTGCAGGGTCGCCGCATCGAGGGTGAAGAGGGGGAAGCCGTCCTTGCGCTTGTCGGAGGAGAAGCGGGGGTCGGCGAGGACGGCACGGCCTTCCTCATGCCCGGACACCCACCATGCCTCGCCGCCGCTGGTCAGGCGGACCTTGTTGATCGGCGCCTGCTCACGCAGCCGTTCGTAGGCGGTGGGCGGGGCGAACGGGCAGCCACGCTCGATCGGCAGCTTCAGGCCGGTGAGTTCGCCGGCAACGCTCTTCGTCATGAAGAACCTCCCAGTAATAGATCTGGCGGAGTTTGTTGTGCCTGTGGCGGCCTCGGGTGGCGTGATCGACACTGTCGGCGCGGGTTTCCCGGCCCGACGGGCCGTCCTGCGCCGGGCTGGGCCGCCGTCTGCTCCAGGCCGCTTGGAAATTGCGGGCTGGCTCACCGTTGGTGCTCATCGCAGGGTGAGCGGGGTCTCGGACGCGATGCGGGTCAGCTTCTGCGGATTGCGGACGTAGTAGAGGCCGGTGATACGGGCGTCCTCGACCCGGACCGCTATGACGCCGTCGATCTCGCCGTCCACACGGAGGAGGAGTGCCGGGTTGCCGTTGACCACGGTGGGCTCGCTGGTGAGCGCGACTTGGGCCTTGCCCAGGCCGCTGACGATCATGCGGGCCACCTTGCCGGCGCCGGTGATCGGCCGAGGCGTGGCCTGTCTGACGCCGCCGCCGTCGCTCACCAGAACGACCTCGGGGGCGAGCACGTCAAGCAGGCCCTGCAGGTCCCTGGTCTCCAACGCGCGCTGGAACGACTCCAGGGCCGCCCGGGCCTCTCTCGGGGAGACCGCCTCGCGAGGGCGGCGGGCATCGACGTGCCGGCGGGCGCGGTGCGCGATCTGGCGGACGGCCACGGGGCTCTTGTCGACGGC
>NZ_JBSFPS010000407.1:0-6024 GCF_053588315.1 Streptosporangium sp. NPDC003464
GGCCGCGGCGGCGCGGGCAGCCGGGACACGCGGTCGGGGTCGGCGTGGCCGAGCGCGCCGGCCACCGCGCGCAGCCCGTCCAGCTCGGCCCGGCAGCCTGGGCAGCCGTCGGCGTGCGCGAGCAGCGTGGCGGTCTCGGTCTTCGGCAGGCGGCCGAGCGCGTGCATCCCGAGAAGGGACTGATAGTCGCGGCAGCTAATCACCGTCCCACCCCATCTCCTCCATGACCAGGCGGAGCGCCTTGAGCGCGTAGAACACCCTGCTGCGCACCGTACCCGGAGGAATGCGCAGTTCGGCGGCGACCTCGGCGGGCGCCCGGTCACGCAGATGGACCTCCACCAGGATGTGCCGCTGCTCCGGCGACAGGCGTCGCAGCGCTTCCTCGACCTGCATGCCGAGCAGCAGCCCCTCCAGATCGTTGCCCGCCGGCAGGTCCTTCTCCTGCTCGGCCGAGAGCTGCGGCCGCACGGACCGCGCCCGCATGAGGTCGATCACCACATTCCTGCAGATCGCGAAGAGCCAGGTGCGCGGGGACGACTGCCGGTGGTCGTAGCGGGCCGCGGTGCGCCAGGCGCGGACGAAGGTCTCCTGCACCGCGTCCTCGGCCAGCCCAGGGTCGCCGAGCGACCTGCTGGCAAAGGCGAACAGCTCGCCTCCGTGATCGTCGTAGACCGTCCGCAACGTGGCCTCGTCATCCAGCCGCACGCGTCCTCCTCCCGTTTCCTGGGGCATGTTTCCTGGGGCATACGGAACGGATCTCTGTGGCGTTCATCCATTTTCGCGTGAACGCGACGCGCGGTGGCACCGTACTCCCTCCCGTCACCAGCGACATCAGCAACCGACGGAGGAGACGACATGCGTAGAGGTGTTTGGACGGCGGCGCTCGGGGCGGCGCTCTCGGTGACCGCGGTGTCAGCGGTTCCCGCGCTGGCGGACACGGCGTCCGGGTCCGAGCAGCGCGCCCAGGTGCGCATCCAGTCGCCGAGGGCCGGCGCGTTGACCGGGGTGGAGGGAGCGGCCTGGACGATGGAGCTGTCCGTCCACTACCGCGACGGCCTCAAGGCGGCGGGGTGGAGCGGGCCGCAGGTCACCGGGCCCCAGGGTGGCACCGGCACGTTCGGGCCCGGCAGGGACGACAAGCTGCCCGGCCTTGTCGTCCTGCTCTCCACCACGACAGGCTTCTCCGGGCCTGGCACCAACCTGGCGAACCTGTTCAACGTCACCGGGGTGGCCCAGCGGGACCGGAGCGGGATCAGGATCTGGGACTCCTGGCTGGTCGGCAAGGCGCTGTTCGGCAAGGACGTCGACAGTGTGGTGACCGTCGCGGTCGTGAAGGACCTCGACGGCAACGGCGTGTTCGACGACGCCCCTGACGTGGTCAAGGACGTCACGGGCGACGGCAGGGTCGACGCCCGTGACCTGCGCGAGCTGGGCGTGGCGTCGAACGTCGCCGTGCTGCCGTTCCGGATCAGCGGCGCGGCCGCCTGACCGGCGGGTAGTCCCGCGGCAGTCACCGGTGGCGTCCGTGCGGCTGGGCCGAGGAGGTCCCGCATCGGATGTCCTGGGGCACGGACATGAGATCTCCAGGTGGACGGCCGATTCCTCCCCGGTCGTGTGGACCCGGGCCGGGGAGGAATCGATCGCCTTGGTCCGGGAGCCGCCAGGTGCGGCGCGGGGAGACCTCCGCCTCCCGCCGGTGAGGCGGGTTGTCAGTGGTGGTAGGCGTGGACCACCGCGTGTCCCTTGCCCTTGCCGATGATCCACTTGTTGATCGGGGTGGTGACGAGGAAGGCCACCAGCAGGGAGAACGCGAGAGCGCCCCAGAACAGGACCGAGGTGAGACCGGCGTCCATGGCGCCGGGCACCACCATCATCACTCCGTTGTCGACGATCTCCATGACGATGATGGACACGGTGTCGGCGGCGAGGGCCAGCCGTACGAGCTCGCGCCAGCCGAGACCGGACTTGCGCAGTCCCACGATGGTGAGCGCGTAACCGAAGAAGAAGGCCAGGATGACGGCCAGGACGATGGTCGGCGTGTTGGACCAGCCCAGGGCCGTGCCGATCACCATGCCGAGCACCTCGCCGATGGCACATCCGGTGAGGCAGTGCAGGGTCGCCGACGCCGCCGCCCGCCACGTCACCTTCCCGGAGTGGCCCGCGTGAGAGTGACCGGCGTGTGAAGGGTCGGCGTGAGAGGGACCCGCGTGCCCGTGCTGGCCATGCCCGTGCTGCTCATGCCCGTGGTGCCCTCCGTGCCCTTCATGTCCGGCGTGCTCCATGTGGTGCATCGGTTCCGACATCACAATCTCCTGACTCGCACGTCACACTAGCCCCGGCCACAATATACCTAAGGGGGGTATACATCAATGATTTTTTCCCCGTAAAGCCCCAAAAATGCTGGATCTTCACGAATGATCCACTTCACCCCAGAGTACCCCGGCAAGCCGCGACTCTACTATGGTCGATCGGCGTAGAGCCGATGGGCCTCCCCTGCCACGACATCTCGATCCTCCAGCCACCGAATGACCTACGATAGCCAATAGTAGAGCTGGCTAAGCTACCGCCATGGCCTCCATCGATCAGCGTCTCCGCCTGCGCACAAGCGCCGCCCTGGCACTCCTGGCTCTTCTCGGTACGGCATGCACCGGGGAGTCACCGGGGAAGGCCGCTGATCCCGCCGATCCCGGGATCGGTCACGTCCACGGCCTCGGCGTCGACCCTGCCGACGGCACGATCTACATCGCGGGGCACTACGGACTGTTCCAGGTCCGGTCCACCGACACCGCCCGGCGCATCGCCGACCGCGTCCAAGATCACATGGGGTTCACCGTCGTCGGCCCGAGGACCTTCCTCGCAAGCGGGCACCCCGCGGCGGCCGACGTCCCGCCCGGCGGCTCCCCGCACCTGGGCCTGATCCGTACGACGGACGCCGGCACCACTTGGACCTCGGTGTCGGAGGCGGGCAGTGCCGACTTCCACTCGATCCAGCCGGCGGGAACGGCTCTCTATGCCTACGACAGTCAGACGGAGCGGGTACGGCGTAGCGGCGACGAGGGCCGGACCTGGACACCGGGAGCGGAGGCACAGGTGATCGACCTGGCCGGTCACGCGGAAGAGCCGGACCGTGTATACGCGACCACACCGGACGGGCTCCAGGTCAGCCATGACAGCGGCATGAATTTCACCGCACTCACCGGTGTCCCCCTCCTCTCCCATGTGGACTCTCTCAGCAAGGACGAGTTGATCGGAGTCGGTGTCGACGGCCAGGTGCAGGCCAGCAAGAACGGCGGTAGGACCTGGCAGGCATCGGGCCGCCTGCCTGGCCAGGCCGCTGCCTTCACCGCCGTCAACCGGCAGCGTCTCCTCGCGGCCATGGATGACGGGACCGTCATGGAGTCGTCAGACGGAGGGCGGCAGTTCTCCGTCGCCTACCGGCCCGCTTCGAGCTGATCTTCGACGATCCACCACCGGTCGACACGGAGGCCGACCAGAGCCCTGTCCGGCCGACAGGGTGTCACGGTGGTGGATCGTGGAACGGTCGCGGACAAGGTGTGACCGTCGCCTTGAAAGCTCGGATCGGCTCTTTGACTCTCCGGGCACGGGCGGGCGGTCTGCGGCGGGGCCTTGAGGATCACGCAGCCGGATCAGTGCGGGATGGCGCCGCCCGCGAGGATCCGGCGATAGTTGGTCACGCGGTCCTCCACACTGTCGAGACAGCAGCTGGCGCACTTCTCGCCATGGTCCGCGGTGTAGAAGAGGCAGCACGTCCGGCGTAGATAGAACAGCCCCTCCCGGCCGCCCTCGGCGAGCCGGATCATCTCGCCGAGCCTGCCCAGCTCCTGCGGGCAGGCCGCGAGGAACTCGTCATAGGCGCGCTGCAGCACATCCACATCGGCGCCCGACGACCTGCTCGCGGCGCTGAACGCCGCGGCACATCCCTGGGCGATGCCGCCGTTGAGCTGGCGCCTGCCCGCCCGGCTGCACACGCGCATCGCGTCGGCGAGCGGGAAAAGGTGATCGTCGAGTACCTGCTTCACCAGCAGCCCCAGCCGTTCGTCGCCGGTCATGCCCGAGACGTCGACCAGCCGCGGCCTGCGCAGCGCGACGGCCTTGAAACCGTGGTCGCCGAGCCGGAGCGCCACGTTCTCCGGCCGGACGTCCAGCACCACCCCGTACAACGCCCAGGCCAGCAGCGCGGGAGCGGTCACGGTGCCGGCGTAGACCGCCATGACCGTGAGGGCCACCGCGTGTGCGGACACCTGCCCACTGCCCACGCGTTCGGCTTCGAGAACTTGGGCCAACTCCGTGGAGGTGGGGTCCAGCAACCTGTCTGCGGCGATCCAGTCCTCCTCCGGATCCAGGCCGGCCTCCAGCCGGTAGCGCTCGCCGTACCCCGCGAGGGTCTCAAGCACGACAGTGGGGTCGGCGGACGGGTGCGTCACGGGCTGCAGCTCCTTGGGTAACAGACGGCGGTGGCCGCGGACAATTCTGCGCTATCGCGACACTTGACCCGATCTGCCGGCCGCTCCAGGTGGCCGCCGGGCACTCGAAGACAGCCGTGCCGGGGAGTGTCGTCAGAAGGGGTGCGCGGATGGCACCCTGGGACGATCGCGATCACGAGGAGACCAGTGATGACCCACCCTTTCGGCACGCAGCCCGCGACTCGGCACACCCCTCTCAGCCCGGAGGAGAGGGTCCGGGCCGAGGCGAACTTCGTCCCCCTTGTCGCCCAGCGACTCGCCGCCGACGGGCGGTTCAGGGTGAGCGCCGACACGCCGGAGATGGCGGAGCTGTTCCAGGCGGTCGCCCGCAGGGTGGGTGACCTGCTCGGACGGCCTGTGGTCAGCTACGCCAACGGCAGATACATCGTGATCACCTTCGGCCAGGAGGAGGCCCCCGGCCTCGCCGGCTGAGGCGCCCGCTCAGCGCGGGAGTGACCGCCAGGCGTCATCGACAGCCCCTCGGCGGGGCGGCTCCACCCGCGGTCCCACCGCCTCCGGCGCGCGGGGACGGGTCAGACCTTCCGCGGCACGCTCGCGGACACCATGCGGAAGCCGATGTTGCCGGCGCTGCTGTCGGGGGTGTTACGGGTGCGGGCGGCCACCCGGTAGCGGTTGCAGTAGGAGTCGTGACACATGTAGGAGCCGCCCCGCATCACCTTGGACCCCTCCCCTGCGCCCCAGGGGTCGGCGCACCACTCCCACACGTTGCCCACGCAGTTGTGCAGGCCGTACCCGTTGGGGGCGTAGGCGTCGACCGGCGCCGTCCCCCGGTGGCCGTCCTCGGCGGTGTTGCGGGTCGGGAAGTGGCCCTGCCAGATGTTGCAGCGGTGCTCGCCGTCCGGGGTCAGCTCATCCCCCCAGGGGTAGCGCCGCTGCTCCAGGCCGCCGCGGGCGGCGTACTCCCACTCCGCCTCGGCCGGCAGGCGCCCGCCGGCCCAGGCGCAGAACGCCACCGCGTCGCTCCAGGACACGTGCACCACCGGATGGTCCCAGCGCCCCTCCAGGTCCGAGTCCGGCCCTTCCGGATGGCGCCAGTCCGCCCCGCTCACCCCGCACCACCACGGTGTCTGCGGCGGGCGCGGTGACACCCGCCGTAGCGCGCCCGGCAGGAACCCCGCGAACACGTACGACCAGCCGAAGCGCTCGGCCTCCGTGAGATGGCCGGTGGCCTCGACGAACCCGGCGAACCGGGCATTGGTCACCGCGTACCGGTCCGCCGCGAACGGCTCCACCGCCACCGGGCGCACCGGCCCCTCGGCGTCCTCGGGGAAACCGTCGGCGTCCTCGGTGCCCATCAGGAACCGGCCGCCGTCCAGCGTCACCGCCTCCCGGTGCCATCCCGGTACGGTCACCCCGTCCGGCGCCTGCGGCCGGCCGGCCGGCGCCACGGCCGGGGCCGGCAGGTCGCCGCGGCCACCGCCACAGCATGAGGGCATCGCTCAGTCCTTTCCGATGTGCCCTGGCACGTCCACGGGTGTCCCCGCGGGCGGGGACGCCTCCCGCCGCTCCGCCCGGCCCC
>NZ_JBSFPS010000408.1:0-3732 GCF_053588315.1 Streptosporangium sp. NPDC003464
CTGAGCGGCGGCAAGGTGCACTTCGCCCGAGATGACGTCGCTGCTGCCCATGGCCGACGCCTACGCGCGCACCGGCGGCCGGGTCGGCGTGCTCAGCGTCCACCAGGGGCCGGGGCTCACCAACGCGATGACCGGCATCGCCGAGGCCGCCAAGAGCCGCACGCCGCTCGTCGTGCTGGCCGCCGAGGTGACCGCCCCCCGGTCCAACTTCTTCGTCGACCAGGCCGCCCTGGCCACGGCGGTCGGGGCCGTTCCGCTGCGGATCGACTCCGCCGGGACCGCCGTCGCGCGGACGGCCGAGGCCTTTCTCCTGGCCCGCGACGGGCGGCGCACGGTCCTGCTGAACCTCCCGCTGGAGGTGCAGGGGCAGCGCGTCCCGTCCCCGCCCGGTCAGGCGCTCCCGGTCCCCGGCCCGGCGGCCGGACCGGAGGCGGGGCAGGCCGCGCGGCTGGCGGAGCTGCTCGCGGCCGCGCGGCGGCCGGTGTTCGTGGCGGGCCGGGGGGCGCGTGCGGCCCGGCGGGAACTGGAGGAGCTCGCCGAGCGGGCCGGGGCGCTGCTGGCCACCTCCGCCGTGGCCAAGGGGCTCTTCCGGGGCAGCCCGTGGGATCTGGACGTGAGCGGCGGCTTCGCCTCGCCCCTCACCGCCGAGCTCGTCCGCGACGCCGACGTGATCGTCGGCTGGGGCTGCGCGCTCAACATGTGGACCACCCGCCATGGCACGCTCATCGGCCCGGACGCCAAGGTCGTCCAGGTCGACCTCGACGCCGACGCCCTCGGCGCCCACCGTCCGATCCATCTCGGTGTGGTCGGTGACGTCGCCCGCACCGCGAGGGCGGTCACGGCCCTGCTCGCCGGGGGCGCGGACGGCCTCCGCACGGCCCCCGGCGGCGCCGGGTACCGGTCGGCGGCGCTGGCCGGGCGGATCGCCCGCGAGAGCCGCTGGCGGGACGTGCCCTACGTGGACGAGGGCGGGGAGGGCCGCATCGACCCCCGCACCCTCACGATCGGGCTGGACGACCTGCTCCCCGCCGAGCGCGTCGTCTCCGTCGATTCGGGAAATTTCATGGGATACCCGTCGATGTTCCTCGACGTTCCGGACGAGTGCGGTTTCGCCTTCACCCAGGCCTTCCAGTCCATCGGCCTCGGCCTGGCCACCGCGATCGGCGCCGCCCTGGCCCGGCCGGACCGGCTCGCGGTGGCCGCGCTCGGCGACGGGGGCGCGCTGATGGGCGTGGCCGAGCTGGAGACGGTCGTACGGCTCGGCCTCCCGATGGTGATCGTGGTCTACGACGACGAGGGCTACGGCGCCGAGGTGCACCACTTCGGTCCGGACGGGTACCGCCTGGACACCGTCGTCTTCCCGCCCGTCGACATCGCCGCCATCGCCCGGGGTTTCGGCTGCGCGGCGGTGACCGTACGGGACCGGGCGGACCTGGCCGCGGTGGCCGGGTGGCTGGACGGGCCGCGGGACCGGCCGCTGCTGGTCCACGCCAAGGTCAGCCGGGCACGGGGTTCGTGGTGGCTGGAGGAGGCGTTCCGGGGGCACTGAGCGAGCCCCGGGCCGCCGGCAGGCGTTCCGGGGGCACTGAGCGCGTCCGGGCCGCCGGCCGGCTCCGCGCGCCTGAGGGGGAGCGCCGGAGACGGGTCGGCGGCGCCCGCCGCGGCGGTGTCCACGGTGTGGACATGCCGTGACCGCCGGTCGAACACCGCCGGAGGGCTGGGGTACGGTTCAGCCATGGCTGAGATCGTGTACCCCCCGGTCATCGGGGCCGCGCGGACCCTGTTCCGCGCGCTGGACCTGAAGATCCGCGTCGAAGGCGCCGAGCGGATCCCGCGAACCGGCGGAGCGGTGCTGGTCAGCAACCACATCAGCTATCTCGACTTCATCTTCGCCGGCCTGGCCGCGCTGCCCGCCAAGCGCCTGGTCCGCTTCATGGCCAAGAAGGAGGTCTTCGACCACAAGATCTCCGGCCCGCTGATGCGCGGCATGCACCACATCCCGGTGGACCGCGCGGCGGGTGCCGCCGCGTTCGGCGCGGCGCTGAAGTCGCTCAAGTCCGGCGAGATCGTGGGGGTGTTCGCCGAGGCCACGATCAGCCAGTCCTTCACGGTCAAGGAGATCAAGAACGGCGCGGTCCGGATGGCCGTGGGCGCGAAGGTGCCGATGATCCCGGTCGCGCTCTGGGGCACCCAGCGGCTGTGGACCAAGGGGCACCCCAAGAAGCTGTTCCAGCGGCACGTGCCGATCACCATCCTCGTCGGCGAGCCGCTGCACGCCAAGCGGGGCGACGACTACGACGCTGTCACCGCCGACCTGCGCGGGCGCATGACCGCGCTGCTCGACCGGGCCCAGCGGACCTACCCGGAGATCCCCCCGGGGGTCTGGTGGCAGCCCCGCCACCTCGGCGGCACCGCCCCCACCCCGGAGGAGGCCGACAAGCTGGACACGGCCGAGGCGGAGGCCAGGGCGGCCCGGCACAAGTCGTGAGCGCCAGGCGGTCTGCCGCAGGTCATGAGCGCAGGTCGTGAGCGCCAGGGTGGCCCGGCACAAGTCGTGAGCAGGTGAACCGCAAGTGGGACGGCCCATCCTGTCCTCATGAGTGACGCATTTGAGAACATCGTCGGCGCCTTCCAGCCCGGGCCCACCCCGGGCCCCGGCCGCACGCCGGGACCGGTCGGCATGGCGATCCTGCTCATCTGCTGGATCGCCCTGGGCCTGATGCCCTTCGTCTTCTCGGTGCGAGATCTCCAGCTCGCGACCGGAAGGATCGGCACCCCGGGCACCCTCACGGTCCTCTCGTGCGAGTCGCTGGGCGAGGGCCGCTACGACTGCAAGGGCAGGTTCGTGTCCGACCGCGGCGGTGAGGTGGTGATGGTGGACGCCTCGCCCGACTCCACCGCCGGAGACGTCAAGCGCGCCCAGCTCACGCCCCAGGGCGACCGCGCCGTCCCGACCGGCACCACCGGTCTCGTGGCCGCCCTCACCATGCCCTTCCTCGGCGTGGGGGTCCTGGCCTTCCTGCCGTATGTGTTCCTGTACGTCTTCAAGGTGCGGCGGGGGCGCCGCGCCGCCGTGATCCTCGGGTCCGTCCTCACCGCGGTCTCGCTCGCCGGGGTCGTCGCGGGCCTGGTCGCGGCCTCCTCCTGACGGCCCGGCCGCCCGGCGCTCGGCGGTCACAGCCGGTCGGCGAGCCGCTCCAGCAGGGGGAGCGCCCGGGCCAACCGGCGCCGCTCCTCGGCGTCCATGGTGTCGCCGACCGCGCGTCCGATCTGCTCGGTGACGGCGTGGGTCCGGTCGCCGAGGGCGTGCCGCCCGGCCTCGGTGATCCGGGTGACGACCCTGCGCCCGTCGGCCGGGTCGGGGGCGCGGGAGACCAGGCCGCGCTGGGCGAGTGCCCCGAGGGCGGTGCCGATCGCCTGCGGGGTCACCTGCTCCGAGCTGGCGAGCGCCGCCGAGGTGGAAGGCCCCTGCCGCTCCAGCCGGGACAGCACGGTGAGTTCGGTGAAGGTGATGCCGCTGGCGTCGTCGACGGTGGCGTAGATCTGCCTGATCCGCCGGGCGAGGCGGCCGACGGCGATCCTGAGGTCGCGGGCGGTGTGGTCGTGGTCCGGGTGCGCGGGATCGGCGTGCGCCGGGTCCGGGTGCGCGGGATCGGCGTGCGCCGGGTCCGGGTGCGCGGGATCGGCGTGCGCCGGGTCCGGGTGCGCGGGATCGGCGTGCGCCGGGTCCGG
>NZ_JBSFPS010000408.1:3829-6017 GCF_053588315.1 Streptosporangium sp. NPDC003464
CGGGTGCGCGGGGTCCGTGTGGTCACGGCCCGTGGGATTGTTGTCCGTCATAAGCCAAGGTTAGCTTTATCAATCCAGCTTTGCTATTTTCTCTCGCACCCACCCGAGAGGATCCCCGCCATGTGTCACGACGCCGACGCCACCCCGCCCGTCGCCCCCGTCGCCTCGCCCGTCACCTCCGGTCCGCTCACCCTGACCTCGGCCGACGGCACCCGCCTCGCGGCCTACCTGGCGGTTCCCGGGCGGCTCACGGGCCCCGGCGTCGTGGTGATCCCCGACAACCGGGGGCTGGCGCCCTTCTACGAGCGCCTCGCCGTACGGCTGGCCGAGCACGGTCACCCGGCACTCGCCTACGACCACTTCGGCCGTACGGCGGGCGCCTCCACCGACGGCCGGGGCGAGGACTTCCCGACCATGGAGCACTTCGCCGGGCTCACCAGGACCGGCATGCAGGACGACATGACCGCGGCGGTCGACCGGCTGCGCGAGTTCGGGGACACGCAGATGGCGCTGGGCTTCTGCATGGGCGGCCGGCTGGCCTTCTTCGCCGCCGAACCCCGCTTCGGTCTGGCCGGGGTGATCGGCTTCTACGGCCATCCGGGCATCGCCGGGCCCTACGGCCCCGGGCCCACCCAGCACGCGGGCGACCTCGCCGCCCCGGTCCTCGGCCTGTTCGGCGGCGCCGACGAGGGCATCCCGGCGGGCGAGGTGACGGCTTTCGGCGAGGCCCTGACCGCCCATGGCGTGGACCACGAGTTCGTCACCTATCCCGGCGCTCCGCACGGGTTCTTCGACGTCAGGAACGACGAGCACGCCGAGGCGTGCGCCGACGCCTGGCGGCGGGTCCTGGCCTTCCTCCGCCGCGAGGGCTGAGACCGCCGCCAGGGTGTCACGGGCCCCGGGCGGTGAACGGCTCCCCATGGCCGCACACCCGACAGACGCGTCGAGCCCGTCCGGAGGCCGCACCGGACGGCGGCGGGGAGCCGGGACGGGCCGGCGGAAATCAGGAGGGAATGGACCCTCTCCCTGTGTCAGGCTCTATACCTGGCGTGTCCCGGTAGGCACGGAATACGCGGTGTATCACGCAGACATGGAGGAAGCCCGTGTGGCAGCAGACCGAACCCGAGAAGGCCGGGTTCGCTCCCGACGTGGCCGAGCGGCTCGACGCTCTCATCCGGGAGGGGCGGGCACCGGGTCTGCACGGCGTCGTGGTCGCCCGCCACGGCGCTCTGGTCATGGAGCGTTACGGCAGCGGCACGGACTTCGCCTGGGGGCGGCCGCTCGGCACGGTGGACTTCGGGCCGGAGACGCTGCACGACATCCGCTCGGTCACCAAGAGCGTCGTCGCGCTGCTGTACGGCGCCGCGCTCGCCGACGGACTGGTGCCCGAGCCTGACGAGCCGATCCTCCGGCACTTCCCCGAATACCCCGACCTGGCCGCCGATCCCCGGCGGGCCCGGCTGACCGTCGAGCACGCGCTGACGTTGACGCTCGGCCTGGAGTGGGACGAGAGCAAGCCGTACACCAGCCCGGAGAACAGCGAGATCGGGATGGAGCTGGCGGCGGACCGCTACCGGTACGTGCTGGAGCGCCCGATCGTCGGGGAGCCGGGGGCCCGGTGGCACTACAGCGGAGGAGCCGCGGCACTGGTCGGCGGGCTCATCGCCCGGGGCGCCGGACGCCCGCTGGAGGACTACGCGCGCACCGTGCTCTTCGAGCCGCTCGGCATCGAGTCCTTCGAGTGGATGGCGGGTGACGACGGGGTGGCCTCGGCGGCCTCCGGACTGCGGCTGGCCCCGCGCGACCTCGCCGCGATCGGCCAGGCCGTACTGGAGCGCCGGGTGGTCCCGGCGGCCTGGGTCGAGGAGGTGCTGCGGCCGCGGGTGCCGACCTGGGACGGTTTCTCCTACGGCTACCTGTGGCACGTCGGTCCCGACGGGCGGGCCAGGGCCACGGGGAACGGCGGTCAGCGGCTCTTCCTCGCCCCCGATCTCGGCCTCGTCGTGGCCGTCACCGCGGGCGGCTACAACAGGGACGACCAGGACACGGCGCCCAGGGCCGTCCTGGAGGAGGTGGTCCTGCCCGCGCTCAAGCAGCGCCGCCCTGCTGCCCGTTGCTGCCCAGTTCGGTAACGAGCTCGCGGGCGCTCTGCGCGAGCTGATGCCCTACATCAAGCCGATCATGGACG
>NZ_JBSFPS010000409.1:0-6010 GCF_053588315.1 Streptosporangium sp. NPDC003464
TTGGGTGGCGAAGGTGACACGCATCGGGTTCAGGTCTCCTCGTACCGGTGGAGCGGGCTGGCCGGTTCCACTCCGACCGCTTCCCCGGTCGCCGGTCGCCGGTCGCGCCGGCCCGTCAGGCCGGCTCGGACGCGGTCAGGCCGCGGCCCGCGCCGACAGCGTGACCGTCGCCTGCCGGGTGACGCCGTTCACGGTGACCGCGACGACGACCTGGCCGGAGCGGAGCGCGGTCAGCGTCCCCGTGGCGGGGTCGAGCACCGCGATGTGGCGTGCCTTCGCGCCCGCCCGGGTGCCGACGTGCAGGTTGGGCGAGCCCGACCAGTCCACCGAGACGGGGTAGGCGGCGGGCACCGTGCGGGTGCCCTGCGTCAGCGTCGCCGAGACCTGCCCGGGCTTGCCGGCCTCCACCGACGTGGGCGCCGTGAGGGTCAGCCCGTCGACGTGCGGGCGGACCTGCGTGCCGATCCAGGCCGGCGCGTCGGCGAACCAGTTGCGCCGGACGTGTGCCGCCTCCTTCTCGGTCACCGGGTCGACCCCCCACAGGGACCAGCCGGTGAAGCCGCCGTCGTCGGCCGCCGTGGCCGGGTTCTTGCCGGAGTTGCCGTTGATGAAGTACGGCACGGCGTCGACCCGCGAGGCGTGGAAGGTCCCGACGTGGGCGCCGATGTAGGCAGCACCCTTGCCGGTGGTGCGCTGGAAGTCCGCGAGCCAGCCCTCGACCAGCGCGGCCTCCTTGCGGTCGCCGAGCTGGCTGCCCTTGCCGGGCGTCGGGTCGCGCGGCGGCACGTGGAACAGCACCGCGACCGAGCCGATCGACGGGTCCTTCTCCGCCGCGTCGAGACGCTCGCGCAACATGGCCACCTGCTCGAACCCGCCGCCGCGCAGGTTCAGCCGCGAGGTGTCGAGGGTCACGAAACGGGTCCCCTTGTGGTCGAAGCCACCGTAGGTGTCGCCGAAGACCGACCTGAAGTTGTCGATCTTGCCGCCCATCACCTCGTGGTTGCCGGGCACGTAGTGGACGGGCAGTTCGCCGTGGAGCTCCTCGTCCAGGATCCGCTTGGCGAGCGCGAAGTCCTCCGGCGACGCCTCGTCGACGAGGTCGCCGTTGATGAGCAGGAAGTCGGGCCTGGCCGCCTTGATCTCCCGCAGCGTACGGCGGGCGTTGGCGACGATGTCGCTGTCGGGGTCGCGTGCCACGAACTGCGCGTCGGACATGACCGCGAAGCGCCACGGCGCCGCCGCGACCTCGCTCCCCGGACGGATCACCGGGTCGGCCGTCTTCGGTGCCGCCGGCGTCGCCACCGTCGGCGGCACCTTTGCGACGAGCCCGTCGATCGTGATCTCACCGCTGTACTTCTGGTCGGCCCTGGTCTCGGCGACGTAGAACCGGCGGAGTTTCAGCGGGTAGTTCACCCCCGGCGGCACCGCGAACTCGACGAACTTCCAGCCCGTCCACGTGAGGTAGGGGCCGCGGAGGATCTGCGACTGCCCCTGGGCGTCGTAGAACTCCAGGCTCGGCCACTCCCCCTTGCCCGCGGAGTTGATCCACAGTCCGAACGCCTGCGGCTGGCCCGGCACGGTGATCTGCTGGGGCGGGCTCGCGTAGGCCGCGCGCGTCGCCGTCGACTGCGTGAAGTCGTAGGCGAGCTTGAGGCCGCCGCCGCTCTGGCCCGGCGCCGCCGACAGCGAGCCCGTCGCGCGGGCCGCGGCGAACGTCCACGACCCCGCGTCCTCGAAGTCGGCGGCCGGGACGTCCTCGTACCCGACGGTCACCGGCACCGCCGTGCTGGACCCGCCGGCCCGCACGGTCACCAGGCCGGAGCCGGTCGCCCGCTTCGCCTTCACCGTGAAGAAGCCGTGCTCGGAGGCGGCGACGTCGAGCAGTTCCCTGTCGTAGTCGAGCCGCACGTCCGAGGGGTCGACGGGGGCGGAGTTGCCGTTGCGGTCGTAGCCGACCACTCCGAACGTGCCCGAGGCGTCGGCGCCCGCCAGGCCGACCCGGTCGGTCGTCGTGCCGAGGCGGGCGAGGGGCTGCAGGACGGTGAGGGCGATCTCACCCTCCGCGCCGCCGCGGGAGGCGGTGACGGTCGTCCGGCCGGGCACGAGGGCGCGGAAGGTGCCGTCGCGGCCGACGAGCCCGTGGACCGCCTGGCCCGACCGCCACGACGGGGTGCCCGCCGCAGGGCCGTACGTCTCGTCGTAGCCGGCCGCCGTGAGCTTACGGGTGAGGCCGGGGAAGACGCGGTCGGGACGGCCGCCGCTGACCGGGCCGGCGCCCGGCGCCCTGGCCGGGTCGCTGGCCGTCTCCACCCAGAAGCCCTTGAGCTCGCCGCTGCCGGCGGGCGCGTAGAGCGCGAGGCCGTTGGGGACGTGCCGCTCGCCGCCGTCGGAGGGGCTGTTCTCCACCTGCACGCCGGCGGAGCCGGGCTCCCGGGCGAGCATCGTCGAGGAGCCGCCGCCGTCGAGGTTCAGCGCGTTGTGCGCACCGAGCTCCGCCATCATCGCCCCGAGCTCGGTGAGCGTGACGCCCCTGCTGTCGGCCTGCCGGCCGTCGACCGTCAGCATGTACATCTTGCGGCCGTCGGCGGAGAAACCGACGGCGGTACGCGGATGGGCGGCGTTGTCGGCCGAGGTCTGGGCGACACCGTCCTTGACGAGGATCTGGCTGCCGCCGACGGCCGCCTTGACCGCTCCGCCCTGGGAGGGCTTCGGCTGGTACTTGACCTCGACGCGGTCGCCGGGCTTCAGCGCGGCGAGCGCCGTCGCTCCGGCGTCCCGGCCGAGCAGGACGGCCGTGCCCGCCGGGATCGGGCCGCTGCCCGCGGAGGTGCGCACCTCGGTGACGACGCCGCCCTCCAGCACGACCTCGGTGACCGCGGCCGCGCCCTCGACCGCGCGGCCGCGGCCGTAGGAGCCCCACAGCGGGGTGAACAGCCCGACGCCGTTGCCCTGGATGAGCTGGTTGAACTGGGTCAGCGTGATCGGGGCGCCGCCGGCGGGCGTCGCGGTGCCGTCGAAGTTCATCTGCAGCACCCGCCCGACCCCGTCGGGGGTGACGGTGACGGCGTTGTTGTGGCCCGCCATCGGGGACTGGACGAGCTCCCCGTTGTGGATGCCGATGCCCTGCGCCGCGCCGGAGTTGTTGATGTCGAAGAAGTCGCCGTTGACGGCGGCGACGGCCCGGGACCGCTCCGCGGGTCCGGACAGCGGTTCGGTCTTCGACACCTCGCCCGAGTACACGTAGTCGGCGCTCGCGCCGGCCGTGAGGTCCGCGGCGATCGCGTCGGCGCGGAGCCAGCCCGCGCTGTCGTAGCGGTCGAAGGAGGTGAGGGTGATCCCCGGCGCGACCGGCCGGGTCTTCTTGGCCGTCTCCAGCTGCCGCGCCCCGGGGGCGACGAGCAGCGTGGACGGGGCCTGGTCGGACGACGCCTGCGGCGCGTCCTCGACGAGGGCCTGCTGTGGCCGCGCGGGTGAGGGCGACGGCGACGGATCGGCCTGGGCGGGGCCCGCCGCGCTGAAGGCGAGCAGGGGGGCGAGCAGGGCCGTGGCCACTATGCGGGGGTGGTGACTTGGGGGCACCCCCGAACTCAACCGCGCAATGGTTACAAGTTTCAAGACTTCGAGGTGACCTAAAAGAAAATTTCAGGCGCTGGCGTCCCGAGGCGTGGGGCGCGGGGCGCGGAGGCGTCCGCACCCGTCGGCGCCATCGCGGCCGGAAGCCGGCCGAGCATCACGCCCTGACCAGCACGACCGGAAGGCTGGTCCACTTCCACTGAGCGCGCCGCGGTCTGTCGAAGCCCGGCGGCCCGGACCGCGGACGAGTTCCACGGTCCGGGCCGGTCCGGCCGGCGTCAGCTCCCGCATGCGCAGCCGGCGGCGGCCTTCGCCTCCGCGGGAGGCGGGGTCGACGGTCTGCCCGTCCGGGGCACAGCAGGCGGTGGTGCCGCAGCGGGCGTCCGGTGCGGTGTCGGCGCTCTTGCCGAGGGTGTCGGCGTCGGCCCTGACCACGGCGGTGACCGTCACCGCGATCGGCGCGGGTGAGGCGCCCCCTCGGGCGCGTCCCGCTGACCGCCACGCGGCAGCGCCTGGATCGTCAGGAGGTGACCGTAGCGGGCAGATACCCGAGCGCCACCCCTTGCGCCTATATGACCAAATCGGGCTATCATCGCCAAATGGCGATTAATTCTGACGGGGGCCGGTGTGTCAGCGCCGACATCGCCGCCGGCATCTCCCCTGCGGCCGCGCTGTTTCACTCCCTGGCCGATGAGACCCGGCTGCGCATCGTGCAGCGCCTGGCGCGCGGCGAGGCCCGCGTGGTGGACCTGACCACCCAGCTCGGCCTGGCCCAGTCCACGGTGTCCAAGCACCTGGCCTGCCTGCGCGGCTGCGACCTGGTCGACCACCGCGCCGAAGGTCGGCAGTCGTTCTACTTCCTGACCCGGCCCGAGCTGATGGACCTGCTGGCCTCCGCCGAGCAGCTGCTGGCCGCCACCGGCCACGCGGTCGCGCTGTGCCCCGTCTCCGGTGGGGACGCCGACGACCCGGAGGCAGCGGCGGCCGCCGAGCTGGTGGCCGGAGGGGAGCCGCTGTCATGAGCGCCCTGAATCTGCCCGGCATCGGCCCGGCTCCGGCTCCTGACCCGGCCCGGCGCGCCGTGCTGCGGCACCGGATCCGGCTGCTGGTGGCGGCGACCATCACCTACAACGTGATCGAGGCGGTGGTGGCCGTCACCGCCGGCACCCTCGCCTCCTCCGCCGCGCTGATCGGGTTCGGCCTGGACTCCATCGTCGAGGTCGCCTCGGCCGCCGCGGTCGCCTGGCAGTTCTCCGCCGCCGACCACGAGAAGCGGGAGAAGACGGCGCTGCGGATCATCGCCGTCTCGTTCTTCGCGCTGGCCGCGTACGTGAGCTTCGACGCGGTCCGGGCGCTGCTCGGCGCCGGGGAGGCCGCCCCCTCCACCCCCGGGCTGATCCTGGCCGCGGCGTCGCTGCTGATCATGCCGTTCCTGTCGGCGGCGCAGCGGCGCGCCGGCCGCGAGCTCGGCTCCGCCAGCGCGGTGGCCGACTCCAAGCAGACCCTGCTGTGCACCTACCTGTCGGCGGTCCTGCTGGTGGGGCTGGCGCTCAACAGCGCCTTCGGCTGGGCCTGGGCCGACCCGATCGCCGCACTGGTCATCGCCGCCGTCGCGGTGAAGGAAGGCCGCGAAGCCTGGCGCGGGGACGCCTGCTGCGCCGTACCCTCCGCCGTGCCCACCCCGCCCGCCGGCGCCGTTGAGTCCGATGGTTGCGCCGACGGCTGCTGCTCACCCGACAAGGAGACCTCTCGATGATCGGCCGCCCGATGCCCGCCCGCGTACGGGCCGCCTACCGCGCCGAGATGCGCACCGCCCGCACCGCCTCCGACGGCCAGGCCCGGTGGCGGCATCTGGAACGGGCGCACATCATCTCCCAGCCCTGGCCCTGGCCCCACACCGCCAACCACATCGCCATGTTCGCCCTCGCCGTCCGCCGGCGCGACCGGCGCGAAGCGTTCGGCCAGGTGGTGCGCATCATCGTCGCCGCGCCGGGCTCCGCGCTCGGCCGCTACCCCGAAGGCAACACCGGCCGCGCCCGCGTCGGCCTCACCCAGCCCATGCCGATACCCGCCGACCTGGCCGAACTCCTGCAGTCCGCCTGACCTCGGCCCACAGCTCAGGGGCCCGGCGCCTCGTCCTCGGCTGCCGTGAGAGTGCTCGCGCGCAAGTTTGAGGAAGAACGACGCGCTCGGCACCGTGAGGTTGCGGAGCTGCGTGGGGCATCGGAAGTGCCTCAAGGGAAGAACCCGGAGCTGCGCCGCCTTGGGCGATACGAGCCTGCCTGATCGCGTTCTGTCGGCGTACAGGTGAGTGTACGGAGACACGTACACGCAGATACAAGCCGCGGTAGGGCATGGCCGGGTGGACTGTCACGGTCGTCGACGCGGCTGTTCCTGCGGAGCCAGGTCCTGCTTCGGCGTTTCCGGACGTTCGACA
>NZ_JBSFPS010000410.1:0-5905 GCF_053588315.1 Streptosporangium sp. NPDC003464
GGCGAGCAGCGCGATGAGCCCGAAGTGGGCCAGCGACCCGGTGACCGTGTAGATCCAGATCGGCACCGCGAACTCGGTGAGGGCCGATCCGGTGAGCGAGACCAGCTGGCCCAGCGCGACGGGCAGGAACCGCCGCATGCTCGGCTCGCGCTCCTCCCGTACGGCCCGCCGCTCCACGGTGTCCTGGAGCCACCAGGTGCCGCCCGCCTCGCGCGAGTGCGCCTCCCGCCAGGCCGCGTCGGCGGTGTGGACGCCGGTGAGGATCTGAGCGAGCTCGTCGGCGCGGTACTTGGGGAAGAAGTGCCCGGCCTCGTCGATGACGACCAGCGACGAGGAGTCCGACAGCACGCACCATTCCTTGAAGCGCTCCTGGTAGAACTCGGTGCTCGGGTCGCGCTCGCCGACCACCGAGACGATCGGCGCCCTCAGCCGGGGCTGTTCGGTGCTCAGCAGCCTGGTGAAGTGCTCCTCGGCCATCCGGCCGTCCTCGCGCATCAGCTCGACGGTGAAGGCGACCTGTTCCTCGTCGAGCCCCGACATGTCGCCGCCGAGCGCGCGCAGCTCCGCCGCGACCGTGCGGGTGCCGTGCAGGCGGTCGTTGACCAGCCTGCTGAGCGAGCCCAGGAAGCGGCCTCTGGGCCGGGCGAAGGGGAAGATGCCGCCCAGGTAGAGGGCGTCCAGCTCGCGCCCCGACGCCTCGATGCGCTGGGCCAGCTCCACGGCCAGCGCGCTGCCCGGGGCGCAGTGCCCGTAGACCACGATCGGACCCTGGACGTGCGCGGCGATCTCCTCGACGCAGCGCCTGGCCACCTCCTCGTAGGACAGCTGCCCCTCCTCGCCCGGCTCGCGCCCGGGGGCGGCGACCGCGTAGAGGGAGTAGCCGGCGGGCATGGCGTCGGCGAGCGCCTGGTAGACGACCGCGTTGGCGCCGCCGTACGGCACGCAGATGACCGAGCCGGCGCGTTCCCGCGGATCGACGGGACGGGTCAGCTCGGCCAGTATCCGGCGCGGCGCGGCCGTCTCCCCCCGCCGCTCGGTGACGAGCCCGGCCAGCTCGGCGACCGTGGGGTGCTTGAACATCTCCAGCACGCCGATCGGCGGCCTGCTGTCCGGGAAGGTCTTGCGCATCCGCGCCACGACCTGGGTGGCGAGCAGCGAATGGCCGCCGAGGTCGAAGAAGTTGTCGCCGGTGCCGACCGTCTCCAGGTCGAGGACGGCCGCCCAGATGGCGGCGATGGCCTCCTCGGTCGGGTCGGCCGGGGCGGTGTGGCCGGGCCGCTGGTCCAGGCGCTCGGGCTCGGGGTCCGGCAGCGCCCTGCGGTCCACCTTCCCGTGGGCCTGGAGCGGGAAGCGGTCGAGCCAGCCGAACCGGCCCGGGACCATGTACTCGGGGAGCCGTTCGAGCAGGTGCGCCCGGAGCTCGGCCACCGGGGCCTCCACCGCGCCCGGCTCCTTCTCCAGCCACGCGACGAGGCGGTCGCCGCGCAGGTCCACCACGCCCTGGACGACTCCGGGGAGCGTGCCGAGCGCGGCCTCGACCTCGCCGAGCTCCACCCGGTAGCCGCGGATCTTCACCTGGTGGTCGGTGCGGCCGAGGAATTCCAGGCGCCCGTCGTCGAGCCTGCGGACCAGGTCGCCGGTGCGGTACATGCGCGTCCCGGGCTCGCCGTACGGGTCGGCGACGAAACGCTCGGCGGTCAGGGTGGGACGGCCGAGGTAGCCCCGGGCCAGGGTGTCGCCGCCGATGTAGAGCTCGCCCGCGACGCCCGGCGGGACCAGGCGCAGCGTCCGGTCCAGCACGTAGACGCGGGCGCCGGGGAGCGGGCGGCCGATGGGCCAGGCCGTGCCGGCCGCCGGCGCCCCGGGGTCCACCCGCTCGGTGGTCACCGCGACGACCGTCTCGGTGGGGCCGTAGCTGTTGAAGATCGCGCAGCCCGCGCGGGAGGCCAGCTCGCGGACCCAGGCGGTCGGCGACGCCTCGCCCGCCAGGATCAGCGCGCGGCGCGGCAGCAGCCGTCCGGGCTCCACCTCCGCGCCCAGCGCGGCCAGGTGGGAGGGCGTCATCTTCAGATAGTCGAGGTCCCGCACGGCCTCGGCCAGCTCCGGCCCGGAGCCGCGGCGGGGGAGCTGGTGGAGGGTGCCGCCGCCGGTGAGCGGCAGGTAGAACATCAGCATGCTGAAGTCGAAGGCGAGCGACTGGAGCAGGCCGAAGGTGGCGCCGGACACGATGTCGTAGTCCTCGCGGATGTACTCCAGGTAGGACACGATGTGCCGGTGCTGGACGCCGACGCCCTTGGGCCGCCCCGTGGTGCCGGAGGTGTAGATCACGTAGGCGAGGTCGTCGGGGCCCGCGAGCGGTTCCAGCGGGCTGTCGTCGCCCTCGCCGGCCGGCCGGTCCAGCTCGACGACGGAGCCGGTGAACCCGGCCGCCCGCTCGCGCAGCGCCGAATCGGTGACCAGCGCGACGGCCGACGAGTCGGCCAGCAGGAACTCCAGCCGCTCGCGCGGCTGCTCGGGGTCGAGCGGCAGGTAGGCGCCGCCCGCCTTGAGCACCCCGAGGATCGCGACGGCGGCGTCCACGGCCCCGTCCAGGCAGATCGCGACGCGGGCGTCGGGCCCCACCCCGAGGCTCCGCAGGTGCCTGGCCAGCCGGTTGGCCCGGCGGTGCAGCTCGGCGAAGGTGAGTGAGCGCTCCCCGGCGACGAGGGCGGGCGCGTCGGGGGTCCGCGCCGCCTGGGCCTCGGCCATCTCGCCGAGCGTGCGGTGCGCGGGCCGCCAGATGCGGGTGCCCGCCCAGTCGCCGAGCAGCCTCCCGCGTTCCTGCTCGTCGAGCAGCGACACCTCCGACAGGCGGTGGTCGTGGCCGGTGACGGCCTCCTTCAGGAAGCGGCGCATCGAGCGCTCGATCCGCTCGACGGTGGCCGGTTCGAACAGGTCGCTGCGGTAGGTGAACAGGCCGTTCAGGCCGTCGTCGGTCTCGGTGACGTAGAGGGCCAGGTCGAACTGGGTGATCGCGAGCGGCGGGTCGAACGGGACGACGTCCAGCCCGGCGACGGCCCTGTCCCGGCTCGCCTGGCCGGTGAGCGTGAAGGTCGCCTGGAAGATCGCCGAGCGGCTGGGGTCCCGCTCCACGCGCAGGTCGTTGACGAGCTGGTGGAACGGGTAGTCCTGGTGCGCGAGCGCGCCGAGCACCGTCTCCCTGGTACGGAGCAGGTGCTCGGCGACGGTGGGGTCGTCGCCGGTGCGGCTGCGCAGGGTCACCATGTTGACGAAGGAGCCGACCACCTCCTCCAGCTCGCGGTAGGGCCGTCCGGCCACCGGCGAGCCCACCGCAAAGTCGTCCTGGTCCGCGTGCCGGGCGAGCACCGCCTGGTAGGCCGCGAGCAGGGTCATGTAGAGCGTGGCGCCGTGCGAGCGGCCCAGCTCGCGCACGGCCTCGGTCAGCTCGGCATCCCAGGTGAAGGCGTGGACCGCGCCGTCGAAGCGCTGTTCGGCCGGGCGCGGCCGGTCGGTGGGCAGCTCCAGGTCGGGCAGCCCGGCCAGCTGCTCGCGCCAGAAGGCGACGTCGGGCTCGACGGCCGGCCCGGCCAGCCGCTCCCGCTCCCACACGGCGAAGTCGCCGAACTGCACGGGCGGCTCGGGCAGCTCCGCCGGCACGCCCTCGCGGAGCCCGCCGTACAGCCTGAGCAGCTCCTCGGCCATGATCTCCAGCGACCGGCCGTCGCTGACGGCGTGGTGGACGGCGAGCAGGAGCACGTGGTCGTCCGGCCCGATGCGGACCAGCACCGCCCGCAGCGGCACGTCGGCCGCCAGGTCGAACGGCCGCAGGAGTTCCTCGCCGACGAGCTCCGCCGCCCGTTCCACGCCGTCCGCTTCGACGACCTTCAGCACGGCGGGCCCCGGCCCGTCGACGACGACCCGCGGCCGCCCGTCCTGGGTGGTGGGCAAGCGCATCCGCAGGGCCTCGTGCCTGGCGGTCAGCGCCGTCAGCGCCTCCTGGAGCAGCGCGGCGTCCAGCTCACCCGTCAGGCGCATGGCCAGCGGGATCGTGTAGGCGGTGTTGCCCGGAGCGAGCTGCTCCATGAACCACAGCCGCTCCTGCCCGCTGGAGGGCGGTGGCTCGGTCCCCGGGGGGCGTGGCCGGACGGTGGTGCCCGCAGCCCGGCCGCGCAGTCGTTGCGACAAGAGGGCGCGTTTGTCGGCTGAGAGGGCGACGGCGCGCTCCGACAGCTGCTCGGTCATCCGAGGCTTTTCCCTTCCTTGCTGGGACTACGGCGTTGCGGGGCTACGGGCTCTGTCCTTCGATGTCCGCGATCAGCAGCGCCTCGACGGCGTCCGCCAGCCTCTCGACCGTGGGGTTGGTGAAGACCGCGTCGACCGGTACCTCCAGGTCCACGGCGGCCCTGATCCTGGAGACGACCCTGATGGCCAGCAGCGAGTTGCCGCCGAGCGCGAAGAAGTCGTCGTGCACGCCGACCCGCTCCACCCCGAGCACCTCGGTCCAGATCTCCGCGACCAGGACCTCGGCCTCCGTCCGGGGCTCCTGCGCCACGGCGGCGGGCTCCTGCCAGGCGGGGGCGGGCAGGGCCCGCCGGTCGATCTTGCCGTTGTGGTTGAGCGGCAGCCCGTCCAGCAGGACGAAGGCCGAAGGCACCATGTAGGCGGGCAGCGTCTCCTCGGCGAAGCGCCGCACCTGCCCGGTGAGCTCCGCGTCCGCGGCGGGGGAGGGAGCGGCCGGCGGCCGGTGCGGGACCACGTAGGCGACCAGACGCCTGTCACCCGGCTGGTCCTCCCGCACCAGGGTCACGGCCTGGGCCACGGCGGGGTGGCGGGCCAGGACGGTCTCGATCTCGCCGAGCTCGATGCGGATGCCGCGGATCTTGACCTGGTCGTCGACGCGGCCCAGGTAGTCGAGGAGACCGTCGGGCAGCCAGCGGACGAGGTCGCCGGTGCGGTACATGCGCGTCCCGGGCTCGCCGTACGGGTCGGCGACGAAGCGCTCGGCCGTGAGGTCCGGGCGGCCGAGGTAGCCGCGGGCCAGGTGCTCGCCCGCGATGTACAGCTCGCCCGGCACGCCGGCGGGCACCGGGCGGAGCCTGCCGTCCAGGACGTAGGCGCGCGTGTTGTCGAGCGGGCGGCCGATCGGGACGACGGCGGCGGGGGCGGTCACGTGGTGGGCGGTGACGTAGATCGTGGTCTCGGTGGGGCCGTAGCCGTTGCGGACCTCGCCGCCGGCCAGCAGGACGCGCTCCACCGCCGGCGGGGACGCGGCCTCACCGGCGATCCACAGCTCCGGGACCCGCGCGAGCACGGCCGGCGACTCCTCGGCCAGGACGTTGAACAGGCCGGTGGTCAGGAACACCGCGCTGACCTGTTCCTCCTCCAGGGCCCGGCGCACCACCGAGGCGTCCACCGGGCCGGGTGGGGCCACGACCACGGTCCCGCCGTTGAGCAGCGGCACCCACAGCTCGTACATGGAGACGTCGAAGGAGGACGCCGTGTGGAACAGGACCCTGCGGTGCCCGGGGCCGTGCCAGAGGCGGTCGGCGGCGAAGGCGGCGACGTTGCGGTGGGTGACCGCCACCCCCTTGGGCACCCCGGTCGACCCGGAGGTGAACATCGCGTACGCCAGCCGGTCGGGGGCGATCTCCAGGTCCGGGTCCACCGGGTCGCTCTCCGGCCCCACCTGGACGGCCGGCACGTGTGCGGTGAGGTCGTGTCCGGCGTAGGTCGCATCGGTCACCAGAACCCGGGCGCGGGTCTGCTCGGCGATCCAGCGCATCCGTGCCACCGGCAGGCCGGGGTGGAGCGGCACGTAGGTGCCGCCGGCCTTGACCACCGCCAGCAGCGTCACCACCGTCTCGGCCGAGCGCTCCATCAGCACCACGACCGCCGACTCGGGGCC
>NZ_JBSFPS010000411.1:0-5890 GCF_053588315.1 Streptosporangium sp. NPDC003464
ACTCCTGGACACCTACGAGGGCGAGCGGCGCCCGCTGGCCCGCAACGTCCTGAGGGCCACCAGCACCGCGGTGAACATCATGTTGCCCGACACCCTGTTGCCGGCGGAGTCGATCAATGACACCGGGCCGGCGTCGCTGCTGACGTAGACGCCCGCTCCGTCGGGGGTGATCGCCACACCGTTAGGGGGCGATCCCACCCCGATGGAGCGGCTGATTGTGTTGGTGGTGGTGTCGATGACGTGCACAACTTCGTTGCTGTTGTCGGCCACGTACACCCGGGTGCCGTTGGGGTGCACCGCCAATCCTCGGCAGTAACCGTTCGTGGGCACGGTGGCGATAGCCGTGTTGGTCGCCGTGTCGATCACCGACACGGATTTGTAGTCGGGGTTGGTGGTGTAGGCGCGGGTGCCGTCGGGGCTGACCGCGACGTCCGATGGACTAGCCCAACCACTACTACCAACCCGGACAGTCGCAGTAGTGGCGCCCGTCGCGGTGTCGATCACCGACACCGCGCGGTCACCGACGTTGGCAATGTAGGCCAGACCCCTGGTTCCCGTTGCCGCTATTGGAAATGCCATTGACTTCTTCGCCTTCCTCTGCGCGTCGATGCAGCCCAGCACGCCGTCACGTATCCGGATCTGCGCATATAGCTACAACCAAGGGAAACCACGTCCGGCCATCGCAGACCACACGAAATCTGAGACGGCTGGGCCAAAGCATACGTTGACTAATGGAAATGATCCATTGCTTCCTCATGGCGGAAAACCGGCAACAATGGAACCGCACGCCGGTGCCGTCGCGCTTTCACTGCTCATCCCTAATGCGCACCCTCGCCCGCGGTGACACTGCGGCACGTGACATCCCCAACAGTCGGAAAACCATCCAGCGGCAGGAATTCAGCAAGTGAATAACGCTGTGATGCGTGCTGGTCGCGTTGGGTGCTCGGTGATTTCCGGACACGAACCAAAGTGGGTCTTTCTCGTTTGACCGGGGTGGCGCTGTCGCTTGATCGCTATGCGTGATCTCGCGGCTGTGACGGTGAGTGGCTGAAGCGGGGGCTGGACATGAGAAGCGCCCGCGACGTCTAAGATCACGATCTTGTCGAAGGAAAGTGATCGAGCGAGAAGCACGGGCGTGTGGATCAACATAACGGATCAGAGCTGCCGGGCTTGATCGGTCTTGACATCTTCGAGGTGGAAGCCGGCGGCGGGTGCATGTGCTGCCCGCGGGGATGGGCGGGCGGATCTGCCCCGCCTGCCGGATCATGGCCGGCCGTCCCAAGCAGTGGACGACGCAGACGGTTGCCGGGCCGACGCTGTCGTGCCGGGCGCCCTTTGCTCAGGTCGTGGGGTCTGAGCGAGGAACGGCGGCCGGCCGGGCTACAAGCCCTGCACGTGGACGCGCATGTAGCGCTTGCCCTTGAAGACGTAGAACTCGGTGAGGCTGCCGGAAACCCGACAGTGGACGGAACCGCCAGGCCGTCGAGAAGCAGGGGCAAGAGGCGGCCCCAGGAGGATCGGTGGTATCGAGCCCATGGGCGTACGGCATGACGCCCAAGACTCAGAGGCCTGGCTCGGCACCTGGGAGGTGAAGCTGAGCAGCGGTTCGAGCTCGGACACGGTGAGGGTGCAGGTCTGCCCGATGCGCCACACGTCCCTGCCGAGGGTGTTGAGCTTCTTGTCCGGGTTGGGGGCGGTGGTCCGAATCTCGACCACGACCAGAACTCCAGCGACAGACTGTGGCACTTCTCCCGACCTGACGCCGTTGTGTGGTGACAGCCCGTTCCGTTGGTCACCCTCTTCCAGCGCCGGGCTGACGGCCGACCAGACCATGCCGATTCGCGATCACAGCGCTGAATAGGGATCGCCTTACACCGGACAGAAAATAAGCTTTTCTGTCCGGTAATGAAAAATAGCGGATTCTGTGCGCCAACAGGTCTCCCTGTTCCGGCAATCACGGCAGAATGAACTCTGCCATGGCGAACTCCCCACCCGGTGCCTGCCTCAGGCGGCGATGCCCCGGGACATCTCTTCGCGATCAGCAGCCGTCAGACGGCGCACGGACCGTCGCTGCGGGGCCTGGTGCACGCCGCCGCCCTGGCAGGGAAAGCGCCGGACGTGATGCATCGGGGCGCCCAGTGCCCGGCCCATCAAGCTGAAGGATTCCCCGTCGCGCCGGCGCCGCCAGATCTCGTCTTGCTGAGCGGATGAAAACCCGTAGTCACGCACACACCCCCACGGCTACATGATCATCCATGGGTGGTGCGCTGACCCATTGAGGGTGCCATGGTTTCTTGAAGGTTCGCGAAGGCGCTAACCTCCCGGCATGGTTCAGCCCCCTCGCTCCTTGCAGATCATCACGCGGCTCGTCGGCGGGCAGATCTGCGTCTATGACTTGGCATCTCCCTCTCTGGGTGTCCTGACGCCGGCCGTGGTCTTCGCACCGCGCCCTGGAGATGACGTCATCGAGCATGCCGCGTCGGTGGATCTTGGTTGGGCTGTCTACACGACGCTGAACGGGGTCGTTTGCGTGACGAGTTCGGGAGACGAGCGGTGGCGGACCGCGTTCGACCCGTTCTCGGATCAGCGGCACGGGTACCAGCCAGGATGTGTTCTGTCGCTGGACGACCGCACGGTGTGGGTCTATCGGCCAGATGCCATGGCCGACCGAGGCCGGCCGGACCAGTGGGCCGTACTCGACGCCGAAAGCGGAGCGGTAATGGCTCAGTCGGATCTGGAGACCGTCGGGCACGGTGGCCGGCAGTGCCGGCATCCGAGCGACGGGCATGTCCTCCTGAACGTTGGCGAGGGCCAGGACGGCTCGATCATCTACCGGGCCGCCCTGGCCGACGGACGGCTGGCTCCCGTCTGCTATCCGTGGGTGGACCGGGTTCTGATCGATCTGGCGCCCGACGGGCAGCAGTTCATGACGGTCGATCACGGACAGGCTGACGTAGCCTTTCACTTCTACCCCAGCGGCGAGGTGGCGGTGGCGTTGCAGGTCGAGGACTTCGGCCATGATCCGGACGAGGTGTTCCTGGAGTGGAGTGGCGGCTACCTCTCCCCGGGCGTAGCCGTCGTCACCTTGGTGGGCGAGGACGAGGATGGGCAGGAATGGTTCCGCCACTACCGGGTCAACGTTCCCACAGGCCGCGTCGGGGCGGAGCTGGCCCCCAACGCCGGACATGCCGATGACCTCCAGCCGCTCGGCGACGGAACATGGCTCACCACCGACCCCTCCGGGCATCCCGTCCGCTGGTCCGCCTGACGACCGGGGAGAGGAAGCCTTGACGAACAGCAGCGAGGGATGATCGTTCGCATCTGCCCGGGAACCCGCCAGGTTCGGGGCCGCCGAGCAGCAGCGGTCACCCGGGACGGAGCATGCGCTCGACGGTGATCGCACATCAGGTCTTCGTCGTCGGACAGGGCGGCGATGTCGGTCCTGCTGTAGCGATCGAACCGGCCGCGGGCGATACCGTGCTCGACGGCGACGCGGGCCAGTTCGGTCTCGCGCCAGCCCAGGGCGGCGGCGACTTGTTCGGCGGTGAGGGAGCCGGTCAGCCACGCGGTGCGCTCAGCCACCACGTCGACCACCAGGCGGCGTCCCTGTTCGGTGGCGATCAGGGCGTGCAGGCGGCCGACGTCGTACAGCGGCCACTTCCTGTACCGGTCGACGATCTCGGTATGGCCCAGCTCGGCCAAGGCCCGGACGCCGGCGACGTCGACCTTTACGCCGGTCGCCTTGGCGAGCAGCGCGGCGCACCGGGTGGCGCCCAGCGGCTGCGGCGGTATCTCAGCGCGCAACCGGCCGGCTTGAGCGATGAGAGCGTCGGCCGCCGGCCGTGTCCAGTAATCGCCCCGGTCCGGGGCCGGGATCAGGTCGGCCTCCAGGGCGCGCTTCCAGTCGTCCCAGGACATGCCCAAGGCCTCGCGCAGCTGCTGCTCGTCCAGGTAGTCAACAAGGATCGCGTCGAGGATCTCCTGGCGGCGTGCGACCAGGTCGTCCACCACCGGCCCGGACCAGCGCGTCTTCATGTCCGGGTCGGGCACGAGCCCGGCGGCGTGGGCCCGGGCGAACTGGTCGGCGGTGATGTCCATGGCCTGGACCAGCTGGGTGGCGGTGCGGGCGGTGGTGCGGCGCACGGGAACGCTCACCGGGGGCCCTTTCTCGAAGGACGCAGCTCGGGTGAAGGGGGGAGGGCAAGGGTCAGAACGGCGGGACGTCGCTGACAGGCCGCCGGGCGCGGCACACGCATCACCGGCGGAGCGGCGATCACGATGGCGGGACGGCGGGAACGGGGCGCGCGGAAGTAACGGCACCCCTCCATCCCACATCCCAGCCGCCCGCGGCCCGCATCCGGCCGGACGCTACATGATCGTTATCAGGCAGGCCGGACAAGTGAGGGCACTGTTCCGTGTGCCCCTGCCGGGCTCCAGGCGTGGCGGACGGGCTGGCCTGCCCGGGCAGCGCGGCACCGAGCTGAGCGGCGCCGCCCTTGGCCCGGTACGGGGGGGGATCACCGGTGTGACGGCCTCAGAAGGCGGCGACGGTGGCCGGGGCGCGTTCGGCGCGGCTGAGCGCCCGCAGGACGCCGGTCGGGCCGTGGCGGCGTACGGCCAGGCGGGCCAGCAGGCCGATCACCGTGTCGACGGCACTGGGTGGGAGGGTGGGCGTCACGACGCCCACGCTGACCGCCAGGTCGTCGGAGTGGACCGCGAGTTCCATCATCCGGGTGATCAGCATGTCGTCGAGCGTCAGCGACCATGGCCCCCACAGCGAGATGCGCACCGGCCGGTTCGTCGCCGAGACGAGGGAGCCGTCCAGTTCTTCGAGGGCCAGGTCCACGCGCGTCACCAGTGCAGCGTGTCCTTCGGCCGAGACCTCTTGGCCGCCCTGCCGGATGCGGACGTTGATGTCGTCGTCGAGGCTCGCGCCGATCCAGCGCACCCGGCTGTAGTGCTCCAGCAGGGCGACGGTCTCCTCCTGTGGCACCGGGCTGGTCAAAAGTGGCGGAATGGCCAGGATCTGGTAGGCCAGGTGGCCCGCCAGACCGGCCACGCTGAACTCCGGCAGCGCGCTCGGCCGGCTCCAGGCGGCGGCGACCGCCGGATCGCGCAGCAGATCCGCGGCCGAGCGGGCGGTGAACAGGAAATCGGCTTTGGCGTCGGTCATTTCCCTACCCTTTCCAGTGAATTCCAGTGGCGGAAATGCTGTCCTTTTCGCCGGCGCAGTGGCTTTCGGTGTGAGGAGTCGGCCTCTTCATGTAGAAAATCCCCCATGTCTCCGCTGGGGCGTGATCCGGTATCCGGCTCGGAGGCGTCACCGCCGGCCCGCCGCCTCCGGTCAGGCATTCACCGCCCGCGCCCACCATCATGCCGCCGGGATGGTCGTGGACGGCGAGCTGAGCGCAGCGCTGGAAGAAGCCGCCGGGCAGGAGAAGGGGCTATGCCAAAGGGGCAGAACGTCCGCGACGGCGACCCCGGGAACGGCGACGGACGGAGGCGCCTACCTGCGCCGACGCCGGATCAAAGCGGTCATCGCCGAGAAGGCCGATCAGGCGGCCAGCCGCAAGGAGCGCGGCTCCCGCGGTGGCCGGCCGGTCACCCATGATCCCGATCTCTACAAGCAGCGCAACGCGGCCGAACGCTGCATCAACCGGATGAAGGAGTGGCGTGGGCCGGCCTTCCGGTCCGACAGGACGCCTGACAGCTATCTGGCCGGTCTGCATCCACGCGGAGCTGTCATATGGATCCGAAGCCTCCGACCAGCCTGGAGATCCGAACTCCGTACAGGCTCTAGTACTACAGCCTGATTTCGTGATTCTTAGGGGTAGCGTGCCGTTCTGTGACGACTGCTGATGATCTGCGGGAGTGGGCTGCAGGGCTGGAT
>NZ_JBSFPS010000412.1:0-5872 GCF_053588315.1 Streptosporangium sp. NPDC003464
GCGAGGGTCTCCTGCTCCTCGGCGAGCAGCTCGGCGAGGACCCGCTCCTGCTCCCGGACCTCCTCGGCCTCGCGCTCGAAGTCCTCCGGGTCACGTCCACGCCGTTCCACGGCGGTGTCGGTGGCATGGCGGTGCCGCTCGGCGGCGAGCCCCGCCAGGCCCCTGAGGCGCTCGCGGAGCGAGGAGAGGCGGAAGTAGGTCTCCTGCGCGGCGGCCAGGCGCGGCTGGGCCTCGGCCTCGGCGGCCTCCAGCTCGGTCTCGGCGAACTGGCCCTGCTCCAGCTCGGCCTCCACCGCCGTACGGCGGGCGAGGACGGCGGCCTCGTCGGCCGTCTCCCGCTCCAGCGTGGTCCGCAGGGTGAGCACGTCGTCGGCGAGCAGCCGGAGCCGGGCGTCGCGGAGGTCGGCCTGGATGACGGCGGCCTTACGGGCGATCTCGGCCTGGCGGCCCAGCGGCTTGAGCTGGCGGCGCAGCTCGGTGGCGAGGTCCTGGACGCGGGTCAGGTTGGCCTGCATCGCGTCGAGCTTGCGCAGCGCCTTCTCCTTGCGCTTGCGGTGCTTCAGGACACCCGCCGCCTCCTCGATGAACGCCCGGCGGTCCTCCGGGCCGGCGTGCAGCACCTGGTCGAGCTGGCCCTGCCCGACGATGACGTGCATCTCGCGGCCGATGCCCGAGTCCGACAGCAGCTCCTGGATGTCGAGCAGGCGGCAGGTGTCGCCGTTGATGGCGTACTCGCTCTGCCCCGCCCGGAACATCAGGCGGCTGATCGTGACCTCGGTGTAGTCGATGGGCAGCGCGCCGTCGGTGTTGTCGATGGTGAGGGTGACCTCGGCGCGGCCCAGCGGGGCCCGCGAGGAGGTCCCGGCGAAGATGACGTCCTCCATCTTCCCGCCGCGCAGTGACTTCGCGCTGTGCTCGCCCATGACCCAGGCCAGGGCGTCGACCACGTTGGACTTGCCGGAGCCGTTGGGGCCGACGACCGCGGTGATGCCCGGCTCGAAACGGAGGGTGGTGGCCGAGGCGAAGGACTTGAACCCGCGCAGGGTGAGGGTCTTCAGATACATGCAGGAACCCCCCATTCCCCGGTGCGCTCACCTCGGCCGCGGCGTCGGGCGTCACGGCTCGGGCGCCGGCGGCCGGGATCCTCCCCCGTCGCACAGCCGGTCCGCCCGCCTGGGAAGACTACCGTTCTTCACCCGCGCTCGCCTGTACACCGCCTGTGCTCCCCACGCGCACGCGGCCCCGCACCGCGCATGGTGCCCCGCACGGACGGATGGACCCGGTCCGCCACCGGCCGGGCGATCCCCGGCGGATGGCCGTGGGCAGGGGCGTCCGCCAAAGTGAGGGCGCCTACGGGCGCCTGCGGGCATGAAGGGCCGCCGCCGAAGGCGAGATCCCCGGCGGGTCGCTGTGGGCATGACGGACCGCTACCGGAGGCGGGATCCCCGGCGGGCGCCTGCGGGTATGGGTCGGCCGCCGCCGAGGGCGATGATCCCTGGCGGGTGGCTGGGTACGCGGCCTACCGCCGCCGGAGGCTCCCGGGGCGGTCGGCTCTCTCCTCGCACCGCGTGGGAGTCCGTGGGTGACGGCTCCCGGGTGACGACGGATATGACAAGGGACGCCCCGGAGAGGCGTCCCTGGACAGTGTGTTCGTCCCGGCCCCTTAGGTGAGGGCCGGCTCACGATCCTGCAGGCGGGTGAACGCCTCATCACGGGTGCTGGCCGCGAGTTCGTCGTTCTGGGCCTGGAGCCGGGTGAGCTCTGCCTCGAGATCACGGATGCGCTGCTGGAGACGGCGCATTTCCGAGACCATACGAGGGTCAGGACCGCCGACGTGGCCGAGTAGAGCCTTCGCCATGGTTAAGGGTCCTCCACGCTGAGTGACCAGACTGGTTCGCGCACTTCTTGCCGCGGGAGGGGTGCGCGTGGTTCTTATCAAGAGTCGCACTGGTGAGGGAGACGGTCAAGTTGAACGCTCCGCTCGGATGCACCTGTGGGCACTCCCGACGGTAAAATATACCCCATTTTGCGGAGCTAAAGGAACGGTTAGCGCTCCACAAAACCGGTGGATCCTCCCTTCGCCTCGCTCCAGCGCTCGACGACTCCGTCGACGCGGCCCGGCGTGTCGCCGCCGCGGAGCAGTTCCAGCAGCCTGACGCAGGAGTCCTCCGGACCCTCCGCCACGACCTCCACCCGCCCGTCGGCGGTGTTCCGCGCCCAGCCGACCAGGCCGAGCTCCAGCGCCCGTGCCCGCGTCCACCAGCGGAAACCCACGCCCTGCACCCGCCCCCGGGCCCAGGCGGTCAACCGGACCTCCGTCATGACCGGGCCTTTCTCGGACGGGGCTGGCAGCGGGGGCAGCTGTAGGAGGAGCGGTTCATGAACGACTCCCTGATGATCGGGGTGCCGCATCTCCGGCAGGGCTCGTCCCGCCTGCCGTACACCGCGAGCGAGCGGTCGAAGTAACCGCTCTCGCCATTGACATTCACGTAGAGACTGTCGAAGGATGTGCCGCCCTCCGACAGCGCCGCGGCCATCACCTCGCGGGCGGCGCCCAGCAGCTCGGCGATCTTGGGCCGGGTCAGCGCCCCGGTGGGCCGGGCGCCGTGCAGCCGGGCCCGCCAGAGCGCCTCGTCGGCGTAGATGTTGCCGACGCCGCTGATCAGCGACTGGTCCAGGAGCGCCCGCTTGATCTCGGTCTGCCTGGCGCGCAGCCGGCGGCCGAACAGCTCCTCGTCGAAGTGCTCCTCGAACGGGTCGGCCGCGATGTGCGTGATCGGCTCCGGCACCGGACGGCCGCCGGCCTGGGCCAGCGCGGTCACCAGCACGTGGCCGAAGGTCCGCTGGTCGACGAAGCGCAGGTCGGGACCGCCGTCGGTGAAGCCGATCCGGACGCGCAGGTGCTTCTCCAGGGCCGCGCCGGGCTCCACCACCAGCAGCTGGCCGCTCATCCCCAGATGCGCCAGGATCGCCTCGGAGCCGCCGTCCAGGGGGAGCCAGAGGTATTTGCCCCGGCGCTCGGCCGGGCCTATCACGCGGCCCTTCAGACGGGCGGAGAACTCCTCGGCGCCGGGGATGTGCCGCCGGATCGCCCGTGGGTGCAGCACCTCGGCGTGGGCGACCACCCGCCCGGACACCCAGCGCTCCAGTCCTCGCCGGACGACCTCGACCTCGGGCAGCTCGGGCATGCGCCCCTCCTTGAACGGCTCAGCTGGCTTCGCGCTTGTCCCGGTCCTGGCGGATCCGGTTCCAGGCCGCCTCCGCGGCCTGCTGCTCGGCCTCCTTCTTCGACCGGCCGGAGCCGGAGCCGTACTCCTCGCCGCCGAGGCGGACGACGGCGGTGAAGGACTTGGCGTGGTCGGGGCCGCTCTCCTCGACGTGGTATTCGGGCACGCCGAGCGACTCGGAGGCGGTGAGCTCCTGGAGCGAGGTCTTCCAGTCGAGTCCGGCGCCCAGCGAGGCCGAGCGGGTGATGAGGGGGTCGAAGAGCAGGTGGACCACGCGGAACGCCTCGTCCAGCCCCCTGTTGACGTAGACCGAGCCGATGAGCGCCTCAAGGGTGTCGGCGAGGATCGAGGACTTGTCGCGGCCCCCGGTGCCCTCCTCGCCCCGGCCCAGCCGCAGGAACCGGCCCAGGCCCAGCGTGCGGGCCACGTCGGCCAGGGCGCGCATGTTGACCACCGCGGCCCTGAGCTTGGCGAGCTGCCCCTCGGGCAGGTCCGGGTGGTTGCGGTAGAGGGTGTCGGTGACCACCAGGCCCAGCACCGAGTCGCCGAGGAACTCCAGGCGCTCGTTGGTGGGCAGGCCGCCGTTCTCGTAGGCGTAGGAGCGGTGCGTCATCGCCCGCTCCAGGATCGCGACGTCCAGCCGGACCGAGAGGACCCGCTCCAGCTCGTCCCTGACGGACTCGACGGCAACTGGCTTAACGCTCGTACCCACGTCTTCTCCTCGCACGTTTCTCGTTCGAATGCGCGATGGCGAAGGGGGACGAGAGATGCCCGAAGACGTGGTGGGCGCCGGGAGGGTACGCGTCATCGCGGACCCCGGCGTCCACCACAGCCGCGGGCGGACCGCCATCGCATTGGTGTGCTGACGGTTACGCCGGCCGGGCCGGAGGGCCCGGCCGGCGCCCGTCGGTCAGCATGCGATCAGGCGGAGGGCTCGATCACCTGACGGCGGTTGTAAGTGCCGCAGGTCGGGCACGCCACGTGCGGACGCTTCGGCGAGCGGCACTGGGGGCAGCTCACGAGCGAGACCGCGGCGGCCTTCCACTGCGACCTGCGGGAGCGAGTGTTGCTCCGCGACATCTTGCGCTTGGGGACAGCCACGTCAGCTCTCCTGATCGTTGTTATGTTCCGGAATCAGACCTTGCAGCTTGGCCCAGCGTGCGTCGATCACCTCGTGCCCGTGGTCAGGCTCGGCATCCGCGAGCCTGACCCCGCATTCCGCGCAGAGCCCCGTGCAGTCTTCACTGCAGACCGGGCTCAGCGGCAGTGTGAGCACCACCGCGTCACGGAACGTGGGTTCAAGATCGAGCAGTTCGCCGTCGAGGATCGAGTCACCCTCGGCGGCATCCTCCGCCGAGTAGAAGAACAGCTCCTGGAAGCTCACCTCGGTATCCGAGATGACCGGCTCCAGGCACCGCGCGCACTCCCCCCGCAGCGGGGCTTGCGCCGTGCCCGTGACGAGCACGCCTTCCATGACCGCCTCAAGCCGGATCTCCAGCTCGACATCGGCGTCCTTGGGGACACCGATCATCTCAACGCCGATCTCCGCCGGTGCCGGGAGAGTGCGGGTGATCCGGAGCATCGAACCCGGTCGCCTGCCCAGATCGTGGGTGGATATCACCCAGGGGGCTCGAGGATCGAGGCTGTGCAGAGTCATTCCGCTCTCATCAGGCATGGCGAATCAACGCCGTTGTGCAAGGCCAAAACAAGAGAATACCAGGAGCTAACCCCTGAGCCGTTCGACCAGAAGCTCCTGCACGAGGTCCGGGACCAGGCCGGCCACGCTCCCACCGTACCGGACGATCTCCTTGATGCGGCTGGAGGACAGGAAGGACACCTCCGGGCCGGTGGCCATGAACAGCGTCTCGACCCCCGACATCCGGTAGTTGAGCTGGGCCATCTGGAGCTCGTAGTCGAAGTCGCTGACAGCGCGCAGGCCCTTGACGATCGCGGGGATCTCCTGCTGCTTGCAGTAGTCCACCAACAGGCCGTGGAACTTGTCCACGCGGACGTTGCCGTACTCCTTGGTGACGGTCTGGAGCATCTCGATGCGCTCCTCGACCGTGAACAGGCTCTTCTTCTCGATGTTGATCAGGACGGCTACGACGACCTCGTCGTACTGCCGGGAGGCCCGGCCGATGATGTCCAGATGGCCGTTGGTAACGGGATCGAACGATCCCGGACAGACAACGCGACGCAAGGCGAACCCCCTGCTCTATGGATTCCCGGCGGCGCGACCGTACCAAACGGACGCTTCGCCGTAACGACGGACCCTCTCTTCTTCGTATCCTGTGGGCCACACCAGGTCCTTCCCCCGGCTCTCCCGCTCCACCGCGACCAGCGCGTCCTCCGCGAGCCAGCCGCGATCTCGCAGCTGCCCGAGCACCGCCTCCACCGCCCCGTCGGTCATCACGTAGGGCGGATCGGCGAAGACGAGGTCGTAGGGCTCCTCGGTGCCCCGCTCCAGCACCCGCTCGACCCGGTCGGCGGCGAGCGTGGCCCCCGGGAGCCCGAGGGTCGCGATGTTCGCCCTGATCGTCCGGACCGCCTTGGCGTCGGACTCCACCAGCAGCGCGTGGGCCGCCCCCCGGGACAGCGCCTCCAGCCCGACCGCGCCGGAGCCGGCGTAGAGGTCCAGCACCCTC
>NZ_JBSFPS010000413.1:0-5788 GCF_053588315.1 Streptosporangium sp. NPDC003464
ACACTGGCCGCCGCGACCCGCCGGACCATCGTGGCCTTCGAAGCCGACGACTTCGACCCGCAGGGCCGGACCGGCTGGTCGGTGGGCTGCTGGAGGCGGTACGGCCGGCGCCGGCGGCGCTCCGGTGGGGACCGATGCTCCGCATGGCCGTGGGCGTGACCACCCCGCTCCTCGTGGGACTCGCCGCCGGGCAGATCGCGCTCGGCCTGCTGCCGTCCATGGGCGTCATGTCCACCGCGATGGCCGACCGGGGCGGGTCCTACCGCGCCAGGATCATCCTGATGTGCGCGGCCGGCTCCGCCGGGGCGCTGGGATATCTCACCGGGGCGCTGGTGCGCGGCGACGGCTGGTGGACGGTGCTGGTCGTGACGGCCGTCTCGGCGCTGTCCGCGCTGATCAGCACGGCTGGGGCCGCGGGGTCGGCGGCCGGGCTCCAGCTCCTGGTGATGACCGTGCTCGGCACCGGCATCCCGGTCCCGGGGCCGCCCGGCCCGAACACGCTGAAATTCCTGCTGGGCGCGGTGTGGGCCCTCGCGCTGGCGCTGGCCGGCTGGCCGCTGCGCCCCCGGGCGGCGGAGGAGGCCGCGGTCACCGCGGCCTACCGCGCCCTCAGCCGGCTGTTCGCCGATCACGGCCCCGACGGGCTGAAGGCGTTCGACACCGCCCTCAAGAGCGGCTACGACACGGTGCTCAGCGCCCGCTCCGCGGCGGTCGGGACCGACCCCGAGCGCACCCGCCTGGTCGCCCTGCTGAACCAGTCCTCGCTGATCCGCAACGCGCTGATCTCGCTGTGCCAGGAGGAGCGGGAGCCGCCGGAGGAGCTGGCGGTCGCCGTGGCGGGGGTCACCGGCATGCTCGCCGGCGGGCCCGAGCCGCAGGGGCCGCGGCAGGAGTACGGCTCACCGGCCCTGCGCGCCCTGCACTCGGCCGTGCGGGGAGCCGCCGAGCTGGCCTCCGGCGGTGACATCGCGGCCGGCCAGGTGCCCTACGAGCCGGTCGGGCACCGCCGGCGGCTCCGGATGCTGTGGGAGAGGATGTGGTACGGGCACCTGGCCCGCGTCTACACGGTCCGGCTCGTGCTCTGCATGGGCGTCGCCGGAGCGGTGAGCGAGTCCGGCTGGTTCGAGCGGTCCTACTGGCTGATGCTGACCGTCGCGCTGGTGCTCAAACCCGACTTCGGGTCGGTGTTCGCGCGGGCCGTGCAGCGCGCGCTCGGGACGCTCGCGGGGACGCTGATCGGCACGGTGGTGCTCCTGGTGGTGCCGTACGGCCCGGCGCTGCTGATCCCGATCGCCGTCTTCGCGGCGCTCATGCCGTACGGCATGCAGCGCAACTGGGGCATGATGTCGGCCTTCCAGGCGCCGCTGGTGCTGCTCCTGGTGGACCTGCTGACCCGCGGCGGCCCGAAGCTGGCGGAGGTCCGCCTGGTGGACACCCTGGCCGGCTGCGCCATCGTCCTGCTGCTGGGATATCTGCCATGGCCGGCGAGCTGGGAGGCGCCGGTCGGGCCGAGGTTCGCCGACGCGGTGTCGGCCACCGCGCGCTACCTGCGGCACGCCTTCGACCCGGAGGACCCCGGGAGGGCGCTGCTCCGCCGCCAGGCGTACGACGCCTTCGCCGACCTGCGGACGGTCTTCCAGCGGGCGGTGACCGAGCCACGCGTGGTCAGCCGGCGCATCACCACCTGGATGCCCGCGATGACCGCGCTGGAACGGGTGGCCGACGCGACCGCCGCCACTGTCGCGCGGACCGAGCACGGGGCGCCGCCGCCGTCGGAGGCGGCCGTCCAGGCGCTGGTGACCTCCCTGGAGGGCATCGCCTCCGACGTCCGCGCGGGTCGGGCGCCGCGGAGACCCGAGCTCGCCGACGAGGAGGCCCTGGAACGGGTGAACTCCGCCGTCTCGAGCCTGCGTGACACCGTGTCGGGAGACCATTCGGGCACCGGCGAGGCGAGGAACGGATAGTCGCCGGGCGGGACCGGCCCGAGCGCGGGCGAGGTCTACTATCGATGATAGGAGCAAAGCCGAGGAGGCCGACGGACACCGTGCTCCCGGAGGCCGAGACGCCGTACCGCCGGGAGGGCGAGATGGCTCGGGAGCGGCCCGCTGCGTGGTCGAGGGGCCCTCCCCGGGCCGCCGGTCACCGCGCCGGCCCGCACCGCGCGGGCATGGCGGGTGTCTACGACGGCAGGTAGCATCGAACGGTCCGCGGGTAGATGGGAGTCGCGCGCGATGCGTGGTCTGGGAGACCTGGAGTCCGCGATCATGGACCGGATGTGGTCCTATCACCGGCCCGCGTCGGTCCGGGACGTGCTGGAGGACCTCCGCCGCGGACGGGAGATCGCCTACACCACGGTCATGACCGTGATGGACAAGCTGCACACCAAGGGCCTGCTGCGCCGGCGGCCGGTCGGCCGGGCCTACGTCTACGAGACGGTGGCCAGCAGAGAGGCCCACACCGCCCAGCTCATGCGCGACGCCCTCGCCTCCGGCGGCAACCAGGCGGCCACCCTGGTGCACTTCCTGGAACGGCTGACCCCCGAGGAGTCGGCCGCCCTGGAGGCCGCGCTCCGGGTCTACCCGCCCGGCGGCCGCCCGTGACGGCCGCCGCGCCGCAATCCCACTCCGGCAGGACGGATCGCCGCCGGCGCTGACGCCCGGTGGCAGGGGCGACGGCGCGGGCCGCGGCGGTTCCCCGGCGAACATCTCCGCCGTAGGCGCCAAACGTCGGATTTGGCACAACAGCCGCCATGGGGGCATCATCCTCTACTACCGTCCATCGGACGAAGGGCAGCCCGGCTCGACGCGCTGGAGCGGGTGCCCGTACCTTCGGGGAAGGGAGAAGCGTGACGGCTGCGTCCCGCGGGATCCGGCGTCACGACGCACTCCGAGCCCTGCTCTCGGCGTTCACCGCCGTGCTCCTGTGCGCCTGCATGGTCTCGGCCGGCCATGCCGCGCCCAAACCCAGCGCCAAGAAGCTCCGCAAGGAGCTGGCGCAGCTGCAGAAGCAGTCCGAGACCATGATCGCCGAATACCACGCCGGCCGGGTCGAGCTGCAGAAGGTGGAGAAGTCCGAGAAGGTGGCGCGCGGCAACCTCGAACGCGCGCAGCGGCAGTTCGACAGCGCCGCGGCCGAGATCCGCCTGCTGGCCGCCGATCAGTACCGCGCCGGCAGGATGGGGATGACCGCGGCGCTGCTGGTCAACACCGATCCCGGTGCCATGCTCAACCGTCTGGCGCTCACCCAGCAGCTCATCCGCGAGCAGGACGCCAAGCTGCAGGGGTTCGCCAAGATCCGTGACTTCCACCGGGCGGCGCGGACGGCGGCCGACGAACGCGCCGAGCAACTGCGCGCGTCGCTCAAGAAGCTCGACGGCCAGAAGAAGCGCGCGGAGAAACTGATCGGTCAGATCAAGGACAGGATCGACCGGCTCTACCCCACTCCGGGGCTGCGCAGGGCCGACGGTTCGTGGGTCCCCCAACTGCCGTCGGGGCCGGACAACATCACGCCGCGGATGCGGCTGGTCCGGCAGCTGATCGCGCAGCGCTTCGGCCCGCGCTTCGGGATCGGCTGCTACCGGGCCGACGGCGGCATCGCCGGCGGCGGGGAGCACCCACTGGGCCGCGCCTGCGACTTCATGCTCAGCACCGGCGGCGGCATGCCCTCAGCGGCGGAGACCAATCGCGGTCACCAGATCGCGGCCTGGGCCATCAAGAACGCCCGGCGGCTGGGCATCATGTACATCATCTTCCGCCAGCGGATCTGGCACGTCCGCACCGGTACCTGGCGGATGATGTCCGACCGCGGCGGCACCACCGCCAACCACTACGACCACCCCCACATCTCGGTGTACTAGCAGGGCGAACATCGCCTGACGCGGCGTCGGCGAGGGCTACCGCTCCGCGTAGGCGGCGAGGTTCGTCAGGGAGGAGGCGAGCCCCGCGGCGTGGTCGTCCGCGGAGATGCCGTCCGGGACGTCCCCGGCGACGACGTCGACGCGCGTCCCCGCTCCGACAGCGGTGACCTCCCAGGTCATGGTCATCGTGCCGGCGTAGGCGGGATCGTCGGAGACGAAGTCCACCGCCTGCACGACCCGCACGCCGGGGACGATGTCGACGAAGCGAGCCTCGACGACGTCGGAATCCACGGTCGCCTTGCCGGGCGCGCCGGAGGCGTCGGAATAGGTCAGCACCAACCGGTACGAACCGCCCGGCCGGCCATCGAATCGCTCGAATCTGCCGGTCATCCCGGCTGGAGGGAGCCATGCCGTGAGCGCCTCGCGATCGACGAGTGCGGCCCAGACGCGATCGGCTGGCGCCGCGATCACCCGCGACGCCCTGTCCGTACGTGGCATGGCGCGACCCTAGCACCCTCGCGCGCCTCTACATGAGCCGGCGCTTCGCCGTGCACGGCGCTGTACGACCATGCACCCGCCGCCCGCTCGGAGGCATCCCACATCTTGCGGCGGACGGGCGGGGACCTCAGGTCCCAGGACCGTCCCGCCTCCCGCCGACCGCCCGGCCCGGCCTGTACGGCCGGCGATATCGGATGGGTTCTCCGCGATCACTACCGGCCCTCGGATGCGGGAAGCCGGGCGCCCGCCCCGAAAAAGGGGGCGGGCGTCCGGCTTCAGGACCAGGTCAGGCCTGTCGGGCAAGACCCTTCTCGACCGCCTCGATGATCTGCGGCCGCAGCTCGGCGCAGCTGATGATCGCGTCCACCGAGCCGACGTCGACCGCCCGCTGGATGCTGTGCACCCGGTCGAACTCGGTGGCCACCTCGCTGAGCTTCTCGGCCCGCACGGACGATCGCAGCTCGGCCAGTTCGGCGGCCAACGCGGCCCGCGTGGCAGCCGGTGCCTCCGCGACACGGGCGGCGAGCGCGAGAACGCGGGGGTCGTTGCCGGTCCGCTTGTCGACGTCGCGCGAGAAGACCACCGCGGCGGCCGGAGCACCGCCGAGCACCGAGGCGAACGAGCCCTCGACCGCGAGCACGGTCATGTTCGGGTTGAGCGCCTTGGAGAACACCACGAACGCGCCGCCGTGGTATCGAGAGATCACGCAGAACACGATGGGGCCCTTGAAGTTCACCACCGCGCGGCCGATCTCCGCGCCGTACTCCAGCTGCAGCCTGCGCATCGACTCGGGCGACCCGTCGAACCCTGACAGGTTGGCCAGCACGACCAGCGGACGGTTCCCGCTGGCGGCGTTGATGGCCCGAGCGGCCTTCTTGGACGACTGCGGGAACAAGGTGCCCGCGGTGTAGGTGTCCGGGCCGTCGGTGGGGGGGAATCCGCGGCGCGGCACGGACCGGGACTCGATGCCCAGCAGGCACACCGGCCGGCCACCGAGGTGGACATCCTGGACCACGGCGGTGTCCGCCTCGGCCATGCCCGCCCACCGCTCCAGCACCGGGTGGTCCTGATCGGACAGCGCGCGCATGACCGTGCGGATGTCGAACGGCTTCTTGCGGTCCGGGTTGGACTCGACGGAGAAGATCTGGCCCACTGTCGTGAAGTCGCTGTCCGGCACGGCGTGCGGGAACGTCGAGACGTCGCGGTCCACCGGGTCGTCGGTGGCCGTCGTGCGCGGCCGGCTCTCCCCCGGTGCGACGTAGCTGTGGTCGTAGTGCGACATCAGGATCTCCCGCGCGCCGCGGATGTCCGGCGCCCAGTACTGGGCCTGGCCGTTCGGGCCCGGTTTACGGGCATTCCGAAACAGGTCCGGGCAGCAGAAAGCCCCCGCCCGACGTGGGCGAGGGCCCTATAACCGCTCTGGCCTTTACGGGA
>NZ_JBSFPS010000414.1:0-5782 GCF_053588315.1 Streptosporangium sp. NPDC003464
GGCGACATCAGCCGTCCACAGCAGCTGTGGAGCTGGGATGCCTGCGGGGAGCGCTTGGTCGACGGAGCGTCAGCGCAGCCCCTCCTCGGCTCCGGCCGGGGCCGGGGAGCGGGGCGCGGTCTCCGCCAGGCGCCGCCGTAGGGCACCGGCCCGCTCGTCGTCGAGCTCGGTGAGGATCTCGGCGGCCTCCCGCCAGCGCTCCCGGGCGCCGCCGAGGTCACCCGAGCCGTGCAGGGCGTCGCCCAGCCGGCTCAGGACGTCGGCCTCGCCGCGGCGGTCCTCGAACTCCCGCATCAGCTCCAGCGCGTCGAGGAACAGGCCCGCGGCCTCGCCGGGGCGCCCCAGCCCGGCATGGGCGGCGCCGAGGGCGCGCAGCGCCTCGCCCCGGCGGTAGCGGTCGTCGAGGCCGGTGTAGATGCCGAGCGCCGTGTGCGCGCCGGCCAGCGCCTCGGCGTGGCGGCCCAGCTCGTTGTCGTTGTGCGCGACGTCGTTGAGCGCCTCGGCCTCCAGGTGCCGGTCGCCGCTGTCGCGCGCGATGGCCAGCGCCTGCCCGTAGCAGCCGGTCGACTCCTCCAGCCGGCCGAGCCGGAAGTAGGCGGCGCCGAGGTTGACCAGCACGTCCCCCTCCAGATCCCGGTCCCCGATGCGGCGGGCCACCGCCAGTGCCTCGTCGTAGTGGCCGACGGCCTCACCGAGGCGGCCGAGCCGGGCGTTGACCCAGCCCAGATGGTTGAGGGCGGATCCCTCCTCGTACGGCTCGCCCGCGGCCCTGCTCGCCTCCACCGCGGTGCGGTACACGGCGGCCCATGCCGTGCCCGGCACGTGGAAGTCGAAGAACGACGCCAGCATCCGGGGGATGCGCCAGGCGGGCCCGTGCCATCCCCGCGACGCCGCGTAGTGGGCCGCCGCCATGAGGTTGGGCAGCTCCTCCTCGTACCAGCCGACGGCCTCCTCGGGGCCGTCGAACTCCGGCAGCGCGAGGCCGTCCGGCACGGGACCGGCCGAGAACGCCCGCCCCACCGGCGGCAGGTGCTCGGCGGCGTTGCGGGCCGCGTGCAGGTACCAGTCCATGACGCGGCCGAGTGCGGCGTCCCGGTCCTCTCGCCCTCCCTCGTGGGCCCGTTCGGCGGCGTAGCTGCGCAGCAGGTCGTGGAAGTCGTAGCGCCCCGGGAAGCGGGACCTGAGCAGGTGGTCGGCGGTGAGCCGGTCGAGCAGCCGCGTGACACCGGCCAGGTCGCCGCCGGTCAGGGCGGCGGCCGCCCCCGTGCTGACCTCCGGCCCCGGATGCAGGCCGAGCAGCCGGAACAGCCGCGCGGAGTCAGGATCCAGGGCGCCGTAGGTCCAGGAGAAGACCATCCTCAGGTCGGTGTGGTCCCCGTCGCCGGTGTCGAGCGCCGTCAGCCGGGTCCGCTCGTCGCGCAGGTCGGCGACGAGCCTGCCGAGCGGGACGCCGGGGAAGCGCGCCGCGCGCTCGGCGAAGATGCGCAGCGCCAGCGGCAGGCGGGCGCACCGTTCCACGATCTCGGCGACGGCCTCCGGCGCCGAGGCGACACGGTCCCGGCCGAGGACCTCCGCCAGCAGCTCGACCGCCTCCCCCGAGGGCATCTGGTCCAGTACGACGCGCCGCGCGCCGTACTCGACGACGAGGCCGCGTAACTGGTTGCGGCTGGTGACGACGGCCATGCCGCCGGAACCGGGCATCAGCGGGCGGATCTGCTCACTGCTGCCGGCGTTGTCGAGCAGCACGAGGATGCGCCGGCCGGCCAGCAGCGTCCGGAACAGGGCCGAGCGCTCCTCCAGCCCGGCGGGTATCCGGCCGGCCGGGGTGCCCAGGGCGCGCAGCAGCGTCTCCAGCGCCGCCGCCGGATCGAGGGGCGGCTCCGGGCCGTAGCCGTGCAGGTCGAGGTAGAGCTGGCCGTCGGGGAAGCGGTCACGGATCCGGTGCGCCCAGTGGATGGCCAGGGCGGTCTTGCCGGATCCGGCGGTGCCCTGCAGTGAAACGATCTTGGGGCCGCTCCGGGCCGGGGACGAGGAGTCGTCCAGCAGCAGGTCGAGCTCCGCCAGCTCACCCCGGCGTCCGGCGAAACCCGGCATGTCCGGGCGGAGCTGCCGGGGGACCGGGCCGGACGACGCCTCCTCGCGCGGATCCGCCCGCACCGCCTCGGGCGGGCCGACGGACGGGTCGTCGGTCAGGATCGCCTGGTAGGTGGCGCGCAGCGAGGGGCCCGGGTCGATGCCCAGCTCCTCGGCCAGCAGCGTGCTCAGCGCGTGGTAGGCCTGCAGGGCCTCGGCGTGGCGTCCGCTGCGGTGGAGGGAGAGCATCAGACGCTCCCAGAACGGCTCCCGCAGCGGGTGCGCGCGGGTCAGCTCCCGCAGCGTGCCCACCAGCTCCGCGTGCAGGCCGGTCTGCAGGCCGACGTCCAGCCACTGCTCCTGGACGCGCAGCAGCTCCTCGGTCAGCGGCTCGGCCTCGTCCCGCAGGAGGGACGCGGAGTCCACGTTGGACAGCACCGGACCCCGCCACAGCGCGATGGCCTCCGACAGCACGCGCGAGGCCGTGCCCAGGTCACCGGCGGCGGCGGCCCGCCGTCCGGAGCCGGCCAGCTCGCGGAAGCGGAGCAGATCCAGCGAGCCGGTGTCGACCTCGGCCCGGTAGCCGTCCTGGACGGTGCGGATGACGTCCCGCCCGAGCTGGTGCCGCAGCCTGTTGACGTAGGTGTGGATGGTGGCCTTCGCCCGGTCGGGGTCCTCCGGCCCGCCCTCCCACAGCCACGCGGCCATCCGCGGGACGGGGACGGTCTCCCCGGGGCGCAGCAGCAGTCCGGCCAGCGCCACGCGGAGCTTGTTGCCTCCGAGCGGCACCTCCCGGCCGTCGGAGAGCGCGGTCAGCGGACCGAGTACACGAAATCTCACACCATCACCTGTGACGCGGAACCGGGGGTCTCGCCGGTCGCGGTGAGCCGGCCGGATCACGCTATCGCCCGGTCCGACCGTCCGGGTCGCGCACCCGGCGCCGCCGCCGGCCCCCGGCCGGCCGGGGCGGGGCTCCGAATGGTCTCGTACGGCGGGCGGGACGGTCGCCGGAATGGATCTGTCAACCGCAGTCCGGCAGCACGACTTGCATTTAGTAAATGCTGCTAAATCATGGCCTTATTACATTTCGGGATCTATTTTCCTCACATATGGGTTAATGGCGTTGTGGGCTCATGCCGGCCCGCCCGATCACCGGCCGGCCTGCACCCTCCGGGACCCCGGCCCCGCCCGGGGCGAGGGGTGGGTACGGAGGGCGGGTACGGGGCGGCCCCGGCTCCGAGGTGCGGAGCCGGGGCCTGTGGAGCGGTGGTCCTTTCGCGTTACGGGGCGTCGTAGCCCAGGGTGTAGGTGCCGCTGCCGCTGTAGGCGTGGACGCGGTAGCGGTAGAAGCCGGCGGTGCCGCTGTAGGTGAAGGACTCATCCGGGTTGGCCGAGGTGCCGCTGGCCACGGTGGTCCAGGTGCCCAAGCTGTTGCGCTTCTGCAGGTACAGGTCGAAGTCGGTGCCGTTCGGGCCGTCCAGGCAGGCCGTGTGCGTTCCCGACGTGGTGGTCTGGAAGCCGGAGGTGCTCGGCTGGTAGACGCTGGAACCCGAGGAGAGGGTGCCGGTGTAGGTGTGCTGCCTGCCGGCGCACGGACCGCTGCCGCCGACGTTCAGGGTGAACGTGGCCGTCCTGTCCACGCTGGTCCCGTCACCTGTGACGATCACGTTGTAGGTGCCGGAGGCGGTGCCCGCCGGGACCGAGACCGTCAGGGTGGAGGAGGCGCCGGAGGTCACCGACGGCGGGACGAAGGCGGCGGTCGCGCCCGAGGGCAGGCCGGAGGCCGAGAACGTCACGCTCTGCGCGGTGCCCGAGGTCGTCTGCGTGCCGACCGTCGTGGTCGCCTGCTGGCCGGGCTGCACGGTCGCGGACGCCGGGTTGAGCGTCAGCGAGAAGTCGGGGCCCGTCGAGCACGCGGTGGGCTCGTTCGTCGCGGCCGGGACGCTGACCGCGGTCCAGGCCGCCTTGGTCGCGTTGAACTCGGTGCAGGAGCCGGGGAACAGCTGGATCGCCGCCTCCAGCGAGGCCTTGCGGACGAGCGAGTGGGTCCAGGTCGAGGTCTTGCGGTTCAGCGCGCCCATGAAGATCTGGCCGGCCTTCTGGATGCCGATCCCGGTGAGGGTGGAGCCGTTGCAGGTCGGGCTGACCGGCTGGCCGTCGGTCGGGTTCGTGCCCTGGGCGAGCAGGTAGAACCAGTGGTTCTGGACGCCCGCTCCCGCGTGCACCTCCATGTTCGGCACCGAGGCGGAGTAGCAGTCGGGGTGGCCGGAGATCTGCGACGGCTTGTGCATGTAGCGGATCGGCCCGCTGCCGACCAGGTTGACCTCCTCGCCCACGCTGAAGTCCGGCGGGTCGTACTGGGCCGGCTCGTTGGCGTAGTACTCGGTCAGCGCGCCGAAGATGTCACCGGTGGACTCGTTGAGCCCGCCCTTCTCGTTGCTGCCGGTCGAGCCGCCGGGCGTGGTCTGGAAGATGGCGTGGCCGTACTCGTGGGCCACCACGTCTATCGGGGTCGCCTGGCGCTGGCTGTCCTGCGAGCGGCCGAAGTTGGTGTAGCTGCCGTTCCAGTAGGCGTTGACGTCGGAGAGGCCGACCCTGGCGGGGAAGCCGCCGCCGGTGCCGTTGAACCCGCTGCGGCCGAGCCAGGCGCTCAGCATGTCCCATTCCTTGCCCGCCGCGTGGAGGGCGTCCACGCAGGCGGTCTCCAGGTCGGTGCCCGAGCCGTTGCCCCAGTTGTCGTCGGGGCCGGTGTAGGCGCTGCCGTTCTGGCCGCCGCAGCGGACGCCCGTGCGGACCGGGTCGGTCATGGAGTACGGCGTGCCGGACGTGGTGCCGATGGTGACCGGGCCGTTGTAGTAGCTCGATCCCTGACCGGCCATGACCTCGTCCGACTTCTCGGCGACCTCGCCGGTCAGCGCGTCGACGAAGACGTGCATCTTGCTCTCGCGGCCCTTGTCCGCGCCGCTCACGACGACCTCGTAGGCCAGCCGCCCGGCACCCTGGGCCATCACCGACAGCTTCGGCGTGGAGACCTCGGCGGCGTCGCTGATCTGGCCCTTGGCGATCTCCGCCGCCTTGTCCGCCGTCACCTTCGGGGTGGTGTCGACGTTCAGCGTCTCGGTCTGGGCGATCGACGTGCTCAGCACGCCACCACTGGCGTTGGTGACGACGACGAAGTCACCGCCGTAGACGGGCAGGCCGGAGTAGGTGCGGGTGTAGGAGACGTAGGTGAGCCCTCCCTTGCCCGGGATGGCGTCACGGCGCTGGAAACGGTCCTTGGCCGAGGACTGGAGGAGGGCGGGCTCGGCCTGGACCAGGCGGTCGGCGGCCTGTGCGGGGGAGTCGGGAGGGGCGATCGACGGGGCGCGGACGGTCAGTCCGGTGGCTCCGGCCGATGCGGGGGACAGTGCCACGGCCATGCTTGTCGCCGTGGCCACTAGCGCAAACGCAACAGTGCGCTTCACGCAATGCTCCTTCTGCTGAGCGACGGCCACGATTTCTTCTGTGGGGTGGTCGTGGTCCGTCGAATTGCCTGGACGCGAGACTCGTCAGCACGTCCACACATGCCGCGCGCTGCGATGGTGAACGGCCGGGCGGAGAGGCTCGCTGGTAATGGTGGGACTGAGAGGCATTTGACGCCTTCCAGGCGGAGTCGTCAATAATCTGGTCAATAATGTGAATTTCACAGTTTGGCAGCGAATTACAGATT
>NZ_JBSFPS010000415.1:0-5763 GCF_053588315.1 Streptosporangium sp. NPDC003464
CCCCAGCCGGGGTCGACGCCGGAGACGAACAGCGAGCCGCCGCCCTCCGCGATGGCGGCCAGCACCGGCTCCCGCACGGAAGATGGAGCGGATGCGGGCGGTGGCGTACTGGAGGTACGGGCCGGCGGGCCCCTTCGCATGAGAGCCCAGCCGGGCTCTCATGCGAGCGGGGAGGGTCCGGTCACATCTGGCCGGGCCGTCCGGGCCGGCCGTGGAACCCGCCGGCCCCGGCCGGGGCCGCGGCCCGCACCGCCGAGGTGCCCAGCCCCGTGGGCAGGAAGGACAGGACCGACGGCGCGCCGGAGGCCCGGCTGCGCCGGAGTTCGGCCTCGGTGTAGCGCGCGCACCTGCGGTGCCACTCCAGGATCCCCGACATCCACTCCTTGAGGTCGTCGGCGTGGCGGGTCAGGATCGCGCGGACCGGCCCGTCGAGGTTGAAATCCTCGAACAGCGCGGGCAGGCCGTTGGCGACGATGTGCTCGAACTGCCGCATCCGCGCCGCCATCAGGTCGGCCACGATGTCGCGGGCCTTCCAGCGGTCCACGTTCAGGAAGTTCTCCACCACCAGGACGAGGTTGTGGACCTCGCCCTCGAACTCGATCTCCTTCTGGTAGGAGAACAGGTCGTTGGTGAAGGTGGCGTAGTCCTGGGCCGCGGTGTCCAGCTCGCGCATGGTCCGGGTCTCGTAGAGGCCGGCCGGGACCACGTCCGAGTGCGCGAGCCGGGCCAGGCTCATCGTCATGTCCGAGCCGAACGTCCTGCGGCGCATCTCGATGTAGTCGACCGGGTCGGGGACGCGGTTCTGGGCCTGGTTGGCCAGCTCCCACAGCCAGCTGGAGGTCATGGCCTCGACCGCCCCGCGGAACTGCCGCCGGGCGGCCGGGGTCATCGGCCCCGCGGTGCGCCGCCACAGGTCCGCCAGGCCCCGCTCGATCGGGCCGACCGGCTCCGGGACGGGCTCGCCGTCCAGCGGCATGAACGCCGACAGCCGGTCGTTGCAGAGCTTCGCGGCCACGAGGTCGCGGCCCGTCCCGAACACCGCGGGGAAGTAGTCGTCGCCGTAGGTCCCCCAGGCCAGCCAGTCCGACGACAGGTTGAGCTGTTCGGGGCTCGCGTCGGCGTGGATCATCGCGGCGCAGTGCGCGAAGTCGAAGCCGGCGAAGCGCCGCTCGTCCCATAGCCCGCCGTGCCCGGTCCCCGGGACCGGGTCGAACATGCCCATCCGCCGCGCCCAGCCGACCGCGTAGCGCCGCGCGGCGTCCAGATGGGGGCTGGTGCGGACCGGGTAGGGCATGTAGAGGTCGGGCAGCGGCAGATGCCCCACCGGCTGGAACGGGACGTAGGAGTGCTGCTGGACCCTCCGCCGCAGGCCCAGCGCCGCGGGGGAGGGCAGCGGCCGGACGGCGGAGGTGCCCAGGCCGGTCGGGCCCCCCAGCACGCCGGGGGAGCCCGAGACGGCGCCGTCGTTCATGTAGCGGCTGGACCGGGCGTGCCACTCGTGCCCGCCGGACTGCCAGTCCTGCAGGCCCTTGACGTAGGCGGCCACCCCGCCCTGCTCGTGCGGGGGCACGGCGTGCTCGGCCAGCAGGGCCGGGACCTCGATCAGCGCCGTGTTCTCGAACTGCTGCAGCCGGGAGGTCAGCAGGTCGTTGACCATCTCGGCGGCCTCCTGTGTCGAGCAGCCGAAGAACCGCTCGAAGACCAGCACCGCGTTGGAGTTCTCGCCCTCCTCCTGCACCTCGCGCTGGTAGGAGAACAGGTCGTTGCGCAGGTGCACCGCGTCGGAGAAGGTGTCCGACAGGACCCGCATCGGCCTCGTCCCGGCGAGACCGTCGGGGATCTCCGCGCCGACGGCGTATTCGACGAGGTTCGCCGACCAGGGCGCCCCGCCGACCCTCCGCCGCATCTGCACGTATTCGATCGGGTTGGCGATCCGGCCGCGGTCGATGTTGTCCAGCTCCCACATCGACTCCACCATCAGGTTGTGCGTGCTGGTGATGAAGCGCCGCCGCCACCCGTGTGACATCGCCGGCACCGTGCGCTCCCACAGGTCCCGCAGCCCCGCCTCGGCCGGGTTCTCCGGCTCCGGCGGCGCCTGGCCCTCCGCGGTCATGAACAGTTCGAGGCGGTCGAGATAGGCCTGCGCCCCCGGGAGGTCGCGGGAGTGCTTGAACTCCTCCAGGAAGTGGTCGTCGAAGAAGAACACCCAGACGTACCAGTCGGTGATCAGGTCCAGGGCGGGGCCGTCGCAGTCGGGGTGGGTGTAGGCGCACATGAGCGCGTAGTCCATCCTGGCCAGCGCCTCCTCGTCCCAGACGACGCCGCCGCCGGGTTTGGGGGCGTCGAGCATGCCCATCCGCCGGGCCCAGGCCATGCTGTGCTCGCGGGCGCGCTCCAGGTGGGGGTTGAGCCTGGCCGGGTAAGGCATGTAGAAGTCGGGCAGCGTGAAAGCCTGCATGAACGTGCCTACTCTCTCTCGGGCCGACTGGCGCGCTTCACCAAAGGTGATGGCGTCGACACTTAAAGTAGTGTGTCGCGGTGCCCGGCCGGAAGGTGTCTCCCGAACGTCTCCCTCCGCCGCGGGCTCAGCCCGGCGGCCCGGCCGTCCGCCCGGCCGGCGCGGTGCCGCCGGCGGGGCGCGCCGAGGGACGGGCGGGTACGGCGGAGCGGGCGTAGGCGGTGGGGGACATGCCGACGACCGAGGTGAAGTCACGGGTGAGATGGGCCTGGTCGCTGTAGCCGAGTTCGGCCGCCAGGCGGGACCAGTCGGTGGCGGCGCTCGCGCGCTCGGCGGCCTCATGGATGCGGTAGCGGCGGATCACCCACTTCGGGGAGACGCCGACGTAGTCGTTGAACAGCCGCTGCAGGGTCCGCACGGTCAGGCCGTGCCGGGCGGCCAGGTCGTCGACGCGGGTGATCCAGGGGCTGTCCACGATCCCGGCGACCATGGCGCCCACCCGTTCGGCGACGGGATCGCGGGGCGGCAGCCGTGCCAGGAGGAAGGCGTCCAGCAGTGCCACGGCCCCGGCGTCGGAGGCGGCGAGCACGGCCGTCGCGGTCGCCTCCGCCGCGGGGCCGAAGACCTCCGAGACGGGTGGGAAGCGGTCGGTGAGCGTGGAGACCGGGGCGCCGAGGAAGGGGCGGAAGCCGCCGGGGCGGAAACGGGTGGCGGCCACGACGCCGGTGCCGGTCAGGGTCTCCAGATAGTCGCCCGTGATCACTCCGGCGACCCGGGAGCCATGCTCCTGGAAGACGAGGTTGACCGACGGATGCGACACGACCCGCTGCTCGTACGGTTCCGTCAGGTCCCAGCGGATGATCCAGTGGTGCTCGACGAAGGGGGCGAGCGAGGGATGGCAGGCGTGGCGCCCGTAGCCGAAGCGGGCCGCGCCCGCGTTGAGGATGCCCCGGGTGTCGCCGGCGGGGGTCACCACGGGGCCGGGAGGGGCGGAGCCGGCTGCGCCTCCGGCGGCGCGCGGTGCCGTGCCCGGGATCCCGGCTCCCGGGCGTCCGGGAGCCGGCCCACGATGCACGCGCATGCTCAGGGATCATATGTCGTGTTTTTTCAAGACGGCCGGGGGTCCGCGGGAGACCATGGCCGTCATGAACGAACTGCTTTCACGCGCCGTCACCCGCACCGCGGCCGTCGTCGGCGGGATCCGGGAGGACCAACTGGACTTGCCCACCCCGTGCACCGAATTCGACGTGCGTGCCCTGGTCGGGCACATGTCGTGGGTGGCGGTGATGTTCGAGGCGCTGGCGCGCAAGGAGCAGGCGCCGCCCGAGGACGCCGACCACACCTCCTTCGGCAGCCGCGCCGCGGGGATGGTCGCCGCCTGGTCGCGGCCGGAGTCCTTCGAGGGGACCAGCCCCACGATGGGGATGCCCATGATCACCGTCTATCAGATGGGCCTGGGCGACATGGTGATCCACGGCTGGGACCTGGCCAGGGCCACCGGGCAGGACTACGAGGTGGACGTGGAGACCGCGGAGGCCGTGGCCGCCTTCGTCGAGCGGATGGCCCCGCAGGGCCGGCAGGCGGGGATCTTCGGTGAGCCGCCGGCCGTGCCGCGGGACGCCCCGCCGTTGGAGCGGGCACTGGCGCTCAGCGGCCGCGACCCGCACTGGAAGCCCTGATCACGGGCCGGGAACGGTTTGCGCTCGCTTGGGTGAAGTGTCCGGCCCCCTGGCGGGGCGGGTCGTCGTAGGGGATGACACGCATCCTACGGAGGCGCCATGAACCCGCGCACGTTCGCCATTGCCCTCGCCGTGATCGCCCTGCTGCTCGCCGCCGCCTGCGGTGGATCGGAGAGCAGCGGCAAGCCCGCGACCAGACCGAACAGCGGCTCCGGACCGGCCGTGCCGTCCCTGGCGCAGGACCGGGACGCCGCGGCCGCCGAGGAGCGGGACACCACCGCCGACCAGATCTCCACCTTCGCCCTCGACGTGGACACCGCCTCCTACGGCTATGCCAGGCGGACCCTCCAGGAGGGCAGGCTGCCCGAACCGGACCGGATCCGCCCGGAGGAGTTCGTCAACTCCTTCCGGCAGGACTACCGGGAGCCCGGCGGCGACGGCTTCACCGTGCACATGGACGGCGCCCGCATGTCGGAGAACGGCGCCGCGCTGGTCCGGGTCGGCCTGCAGACCCGCGGGGCGGACCCGGAGGCGCGGCGCCCGGCCAACCTGACCTTCGTGGTGGACGTGTCCGGCTCGATGGGCGAGCCCGGCCGGCTCGACCTGGTCCGCGAGGCCCTGCACAAGCTCGTCGACCAGCTCGGGCCGGGGGACCAGGTCTCCATCGTGACCTTCAGCGGCCAGGCGCGGCTCGTCGTCCCCATGACGCCCGCGACCGGGACGGAGCAGCTGCACGCGGCGGTGGATCGCCTCGCCGTACAGGATTCGACGAACCTGGAGGCGGGGCTGACCAGCGGCTACGCCGAAGCGGCCCGCACCTTCCGGCCGGTGGCCACCAACCGGGTCATCCTGCTGTCCGACGGGCTGGCCAACACCGGTGACACGAGCTGGCAGGGCATCCTCGACCGGGTGGGGGAGTCCGCCGGCCGGCAGATCACCCTGCTCTGCGTCGGAGTCGGCCGTGACTACGGCGACCAGCTGATGGAGCAGCTCGCCGACAACGGCGACGGCGCGGCGGTCTACGTCAGCTCGGCCGACGGCGCGCGCAAGGTGTTCGTCGAGCAGCTCGCCACCAACCTCGACCTCCGGGCCCGCGACGCCAAGGCGCAGGTCGTGTTCAACCCCTCGACCGTGGAGTCCTACCACCTGATCGGCTACGAGAACCGCCGGATCGCCGCCGAGGACTTCCGCGACGACACCAAGGACGGCGGCGAGATCGGCCCGGGCCACTCGGTGACCGCCCTGTACGAGGTACGGCTGCGCAGCGGCGCCTCCGGCCAGCTGGCCATGGCCACGGTGCGCTGGCAGGACCCCGACACCCGGGGCCCCGGCGAGACCAGCCGGTCCCTGGAGTCGGCCGACCTGTCCCCCTCGGTCTGGCGCGGGACCTCGCCGAGGTTCCAGGTGGACGTGGTGGCGGCGGCCTTCGCCGAATACCTCCGGACCCGCGAGTGGACCGCCGGGGTGGGGGCCGGGGAACTCGCCGGGCACGCCGCGCGGCTGGCCTCCTCCACCGAGGACGCCGCGGTGTCCGAGCTCGCCGGACTGATCGGCCGGGCCACGTCGCTGGGCTGACGCCCGCCGCCCCGGGCGGCCCCGTCAGGTGCCCGACCTCGGGCAGCGGGC
>NZ_JBSFPS010000416.1:0-5756 GCF_053588315.1 Streptosporangium sp. NPDC003464
GATGGCGGAGATGGGGGTGGGGGTGTCGAACTTCTGCATGGTGGGCTCCGTGCACTCGGTGTTTCTGATGTCGGAAACGCTACGTTGCCTTCACGGATCCTGCAACGGCAACGTTGCGGATAATCAGCATCAATGCAGGTGGAAGCCGCAGAATCGTTGCGATAGCTGTGAACATAACGCAACTGAAAACGCTTTGCTCGTTGCATTGAATTGAGAGTGAACGCTATCGCGAAGGAACCCAAGGAACACGGAGGAGAACGCGATGCCGGCAGGCGAGCCCACGGACGCGACGCCGAGGCGGCGCGCGAGTACGAGGCGGTGTTCGCCACCGTCTTCATGGCCTTGGGCCTGCCCAAGATGACGTCCCGGGCGCTGCCCTGCCTCCCCGCGCCCGGGCGCGGGGCCGACGTCAAAGGCGTGGACGTCGTCATCGCCTACGGCGGACCATCCTCGCGGGGGATCGGACGCGGGCACCTCCTGGAGCAGGTTGAGGCACCTGCAACCCGCGACGAGGGCGAGGACGGCAAGGCGATGATGAGGACGGACATCGGGGGTTCCTGGTTCGAGGTGACCAGGTCGACGTGGCCGTCCTCGTTGAAGTCGCCGACGGCGATCGCGCCGGGGCCGAGGCCGGTCGGGTAGTTGACCGCGTCGACGAAGGTGCCGTCGCCACGGCCGATCAGGATGGAGATGTTGCTCGTGGTGAGGTTGGTGACGGCCATGTCGAGATTGCCGTCCTCGTTGAAGTCCTCGATGCCGACGTAGTCGGCCTGACCGCCGGTGCGGTAGCGGACCGCGGGCTCGAAGCCGCCGCCGGGCTTGCCGAGGAAGACCGACACCGAGAAGCCAAGGAGGAAGTTGCTGACCGCGACCGTTGAGGCGCCCGCCATGGCTAGGCAGGCGGCTACGGCCGAGACGGACCTGGAAGGTGACATCCGTCCTCCCTCAATTTGCCCCGGGCACGGCCTCGACTCTCCCGCCCGGTCCGTTGAGCATCAGGTACGGTCTCCGGTTCCAGGGATGATCAGGCCGGTCTCGTATGCGATGACCACGGCTTGGGCGCGGCTGGACAGCTTGAGCTTGGTCATGAGGCGGCCCAGGTGGGATTTGACGGTGGCCTGGGCGATGTTCAGGTGGGTGGCGATCTGCTGGTTGGCCAGGCCCTGGCCGACCAGGTGGAGCACGGCAGTTTCCTGGCTGGTGAGCTGGGCGAGCTCTTCGGGCTGGCGCCGGTTGGGTTCGGGCGCGGTGACGAAGTGGTGGACCAGGCGTCGGGTGACGCTGGGCGCCAGCAGCACCTCGCCGCGGGCGACTGTGGCGATCGCGGCCAGCATCTGGTCGGCGGGGGTGTCTTTGAGCAGGAATCCCGAGGCGCCGGCGCGCAGGGCGGCGAAGACGTGTTCGTCCAAGTCGAAGGTGGTTAGGATGAGGATCTTCGGTGCCGGGCCGGCGGCGTGGGCGAGGATGTGGCGGGTGGCGGCGACGCCGTCCAGGTTGGGCATGCGGATGTCCATCAAGATGACATCCGGGGCGGTCACCTCGGCTTGGGCGATGGCTTCGTGGCCGTCGGCGGCCTCGCCGACGACCGCGAGACCGGCATCGGTGCGGAGGAGGGCGGCCAAGCCCGCGCGGACCAGGGCCTGGTCGTCGACGACCAGGACACGGATGGTCCCGTGATCGGTGTCGGGGCCGGTCATCGGGGCACCTCCAGTCGCGGTGCGCTCTGCTGCGGGTGGGCCGTGGCGAGGACGGGTTCGGCGAGTGGGGAGGCGGGCAGGTGTGCGGTCACGGTGAAGCCGCCGTCCTCGCGTGGGCCGGCGGTGAGGGCGCCGCCGTAGAGGGTGGCTCGTTCGCGCATGCCGATCAGCCCGTGCCCATCGGCGCTGTGTCCGGTGATGGCCGGGCCGTCATTGCCGACCTGCAGCGTGACTGCGGCGGGGTGGTAGGTCAGGGTAAGGGTCACGTCGGCGTGTGGGGCGTGTTTGAGCACGTTGGTCAGTGATTCCTGAGTGATGCGGTACAGGCACCGGTCCACGCCGGATGGCAGCGGGCGTACCTGACCGGAGGTTTCCCGCCGGATCGACAGGCCCGACAGGCGAGAGCGTTCCAGCAGCGTGTCCAGCTGAGCCAGCCCCGGCTGCGGGGCGTAGGAGTCCTCACCGGTGTCGGACGCGAGGCGCAGGACCGACAGCATGTTCCGGAGTTCGGCCAGCGCCTCGCGGGTGGTGGCGGCGATCGAGGAGAAGGCTTCGCGTGCGGTGTCGGGCTCGGTGTCGATCAGGCGGCCGCCGGCACCGGACTGGATCGAGACGACCGACAGGTGATGGGCGACCACGTCGTGCAGTTCCCTGGCGATGCGCACGCGTTCTTCAGCGACCGCTCGCAGGGCTTTCTCCTCGCGTTCGATCTCCAGGTGGCGGGCGTGCTCGATCAGGTCCTGGTGGCGCAGGCGGCGGCTGCGCACCCCCTCCCCGATGGCCCAGGTCGCGCCGAGCTGAAGCACGTTCTCGACCAGGCTTTTGACGATCGCGAAGGTCAGCCCGGACCCGATGAGGTCGGGAACGAGGACGCCCGCCATCAACACCAGGGCCAGGACGCCGTCGCGGTAGCCCTCCCGGCGGTAGGCCGCGACGGTGTAGAGGCTGACCAGCACCGGCGGGGCCTGGAATCCGTTGGGGTAGCCGGCCAGGCCGCAGCCGATCAGGCCCGCCGTGATCACCGCAAGGACGGGGACGGGGTGGCGCCTGCGCAGCACCAGCGGCGCGGTGGTGAGCACCGCCAGCAGGTACGCGAGCACGAGCGGGTTATGGGCGGACAAGGCGGCCTGCGTCACCGCCAGCGCGGTCAACACACCGGCCAGCACGCTGTCGGCGACCATCACCGGCAAGCCGCGCCACCAGCGGCCCCATCGTCGCACCATGTTCATCAGATGAAGGTAGCCGCCAGCGTGACCCGCTTTGTCCTCCTTTGGGAGGAGTCGTCGTTAGGGCAGCGGTCGCAGAAAAGCGGGCGGCTGGTGTGCCGGTGGCAAGGCCCGGATCGGCTTTCCGCACGATGTCCAGGGGCTGCTCACGCCCTTAGCGTTGGATACAGCCAGTGATCAATGATCAACAGGGGGGCACCCTGGGCACGGACACATCACTGCCGGAGCGTCGGAAGCCGACGCGCGCCGGATCCGCTGGAAACAACCCCTTCACCAAGGAATGACGCATGCTCCTCATCAAGCGTGGAACGGCCGCCGCAGTAGTGCTCACGGCCGGAATCGGATTGGGCGCCGCCGGACCGGCGCAGGCGGCCACACCCCTGGACCGCTTCCACCACCAGACGATCACCTGGCGTGCCTGCGCGACCGGACCCGGTGATCAGATGGGCGAACAGCTGGACACGGCCGGTGCTCAATGCGCCACCGTCCTGGTCCCGATGAACTACCGCAGGCCGCAGGGGCGGACCCTCTCCATCGCGCTCTCCCGGATCAAGGCCGCCGATGCCTCGCGGCGCCGCGGCGTCCTGCTGCTCAACCCCGGCGGGCCAGGAGGCGCCGGCCTCTCGATGACGCTCCTGGGCAAGGAAATTCCCGAGGTCGCGGCCCGTTACGACCTGGTGGGCATGGACCCCCGATTCGTCGGCCGCAGCACACCGATCAGCTGCCGGTGGCAGACCGACACCTTCCTCCGCTCGGCGGGACCCGACCGGCGTACCTTCGACAAGGGCGTGCGCCTCGCCAGACAGTTGGCGGCGGGCTGCGCCAAGGGCAATCTCCAGGCCCTGCCGTATGCCACGACCAGGAACACCGCACGCGACATGGACGTGATCCGGGCCGCGCTCGGCGAGCAGAAGCTGTCCTACCTCGGCTACTCCTACGGCACCTACCTGGGCGCGACCTACCTGCAGATGTTCGGCTCGCGGGCCGACCGGGTCGTGCTCGACAGCGCCGTCGACCCGCAGGTGTACGGTCCGCGCATGTTCTCGCGTGCCGCCCCCGCGATCGACGCCGCGCTACGGCGCTGGGCGTCCTGGGCCGCGTCACATGACAAGGAGTACGGGCTGGGCGGCACACGTGACGCGGTCCTGGCGACCGTAGAGAAGATCAACCGGCATCCCGTGAAGATCGGTGGATACCACGTCGATGCCCAGGTCGTGCCGTACTGGCTGTTCGTACGCCTCTACAGCGACCACCCGCAGTCCTATGCCACCCTTGCCGAGGAGGCGCGGGCGCTGAGCCGTGCCGGCGAAACACCGCTGCCCGCCTCGCTGAAGGAACTCCTCGACGGCCTGTTCACCGGTGCTGGAGAGGCCTCAGACCGGGCCGGCACGGCGATCCTGTGCGGTGACCGGGCCGCACCCCGCGACCCGGCGACCTACTACCGCGACATCCAGCGGCACCGCACCGCCGAACCACTGTTCGGACCGCTCGCCCGCAACATCACCCCGTGCGCGTTCTGGCCGGTCAAGCCGCTTGAAGCGCCCACCAGGATCGGCAACTCCGTACCGGCGTTGATCGTCGGCGCGGACGGCGACCCCGCGACGCCCTACCCGGGCCAGCAGGCCATGCACCGGGCGCTGACCGGCTCCCGCATGATCACACTGAACGGCGCCTACCGCCACGGCGCCTACCTCGCGGATGGGAACACCTGCGTCGACACCAAGGTGACCCGCTACCTGGTCGACGGTGTCCTGCCCGGCAAGGACGTCACCTGCAGCCGCCCGGCCGCCTGACACGTTCGCCCCGCACCACCCGCGGGCCCGCAGGTGCGACCGGCACCGACCTCGAGGCCACCTGCGGGCCCACGCTCACCGGCCCGCGCACCTCAAGCCCTGCTTCGGCCGACGAGGAGACGACATGCCTGCCCACATTTCCGGTCGCACCGATCACCAGAATCCTGCTCATGGGGCGACCGTAAAATCTCGAATCAACTTCAGGTCAAACCTAGTGTCCTGAGTCTTTGATCCGTCGACAATACGAGGCCAGGGCCTGGAGGATCTCGTCTGCGGTCTTGGTCCACACATACGGTCGCGGATCGTCGTTCCAACCGGCGATCCATGCGCGGATATCGCGTTCCAGGGCCTGGACGGAGCGGTGAACACCGCGGCGGAGTTTCTTGGTGGTCAACTCGGCGAACCAGCGCTCGACCAGGTTCAGCCAGGACGAGCCGGTCGGAGTGAAGTGCAGGTGGAACCGGAGATGGGCCAGCAGCCACTTCTTGATCGCCTCGGTCTTGTGGGTGCCATAGTTGTCGCAGATCAGATGCACGTGAAGATCGGCGGGAACCTCACGGTCGAGCTTGGCCAGGAACGTCTTGAACTCGATCGTGCGGTGCCGACGATGCAGTGAGCCGATCACCTTGCCGGTGGCGGCGTCCAAGGCCGCGACAGCGCCGGTAGAGGCCGTAACCGCAAGGGCTTCAACCGCACCGACGTCACCGAAGCACTCGGCAAGAGCAAGACCTCGCCCTAGCAGCCGCCTCGCCTGCCCGACGCCCCTGGAGTCCGCTCCGGGGGCGTTCGCATAGGGCCGCTAGAACGCTAGACCGCAGGTCAGGAGAGGGTTTCACCGCTAGCAGGGCCGCTAGGGAGCGTTCTGGGTTTGGATCTATAGCGGGTCGAGGCTTCTGATCCAGATGAGTGCTCCGCGGAGGTGGAGCCCGGCAAGGAAGCTTTCGGGGGTTTTGTCGTGCCCCGGTGGGGCGCCGGCCCGAGCAAGGCGCACCCGGTGAGCGTCCTGATCGCGCCTGCCCGCCGGCCGCTGACGTACGGCC
>NZ_JBSFPS010000417.1:0-5719 GCF_053588315.1 Streptosporangium sp. NPDC003464
GCCACGCGCCGGGCGCGGCGCCGGCGGCTGCGCGAGCGAGCAGAGCGCTGCTGCCGAAGATGAGCAGAAGGTCCTCTCAGGGTTCGGGCTGGGTGCGGTGGGTCTGTTCGAGGCGTTCTTCCGCCGCATCAGGGCCGGGCAGATCCCCCGGTATCCGAGGTTCAAGGGCCGGAGGAGTGCCTGGCGGCCGTCGTGGGCGCGCCTTTCGCCTCCGACGGGTCGCCCTGGAAGAGCTCCCCGCCGGTCTGGCGCATTATGACATCAGCTTTGCTCCCGCCCAGTCGGCGTGGTCGCTGTTGATCCCGTCCCCCGCATCCGTCACCTTCAGCACCAGCGAGGTCACCCCGGCCACGCTGACGTCGATGGAGGCTGCCGCGCTGGACGGAGTCATCGCCGACGGACTCTGGTACAGCTTGACGCCGTCGCCCCAGACCTCGAACGTGACCGTCGCATTCGCGCCGACCTCGTCATCGACCCCAATATCCGATTGGAATCGGGAATAGGCGCCGTTCAGGGAGTAGGTGATGCTGCTCGTCGCATGCGTGCCTATCCCCTTGGCGTACGTGGTCCCGTTCAGGGTGATGGTGTGCCCATCGACGCTCCGGTCCTTGTGAAGGGTGCCCCACCCGATGGTGGGAGTACCGGTCCAGTTCAGATCGCTGAGGAACACCGCAGCGCCGCTGGAGGTGGTGACCGTGACCGCATTGCTGGCACCCGACACGTTCCCGGCGGAGTCCTTCGCCTTCACCGTGAACGTGTACGGCGTCGCAGCCGACAGCCCGGTCGCCGTGAAGCTCGTGCCCGTCGACGAGCCGGCCAGTGCCGTCCCGCGGTAGATGTCGTAGCCCGTCACCCCGACGTTGTCGGTCGATGCCGTCCAGCTCAGCCGGGTACTGCTCGAGGTGACGTTGCTCGACACCAGGTTGGTCGGCGCCGTCGGCGCCTGGGTGTCCGCACTGACAAGTCGAGCGTTCGCCCAGTCGGCGTGGTCGCTGTTGATCCCGTCTCCCGCATCCGTCACCTTCAGCACCAGCGAGGTCACTCCGGCGATACTCACGTCGATGGACTGGGTCGGGCTCGACGCCGTCAGCGCCGACGGGCTCTCGTACAGCTTGACGCCGTCGCCCCAGACCTGGAACCTGACCGACGCGCCCGCGGAGATCTCGTCGTCCACGCCGACCTCCGCCTGGAACTTCGCGTACCCGCCGTTCAAGGTGTAGGTGATGGCGCTGTTGGCGTGCGTGCCGATGCCCTTGGTGTAGGCGGTCCCGGCCAGCTTGATGGGGTTTGAGTCGACGCTTCTGTTCTTCTGAACGGTGCCGAAGTCGCTCACGGCATTGACCCAGGTGAGATCGCTCAGATCGGCTGTCTGCCCGTTTCCGCTGATGGCGGTGGTGACGTTGACCGGGTCGCTGGCCGCCGAGTTGTTGTCGGCAGCGTCCTTCGCCTTCACCGTGAACGTGTACGGCGTCGAGGCGGAAAGGCCGGTCGCCGTGAAGCTCGTGCCCGTCGACGAGCCGATCAGCGTGGTGCCGCGGTAGATGCCGTAGCCGGTCACGCCGACGTTGTCGGTCGACGCCGTCCAGCTCAGATCCACGCTGTTCGAGGTCACCTTGCCTGTCGCGAGGTGGGTCGGTGCGGTGGGGGCCGTGGTGTCACCCCCTGGGTTTCCAGCGGTCGCGGTCACCGACGCGCCGGCGGTCACCGGCACCGTCACGTACGAAACCGTCCGGCCGTACAGCGACTTGGTCTGCGGCGTCTGCGGGGTGCCGTTCACGCTGATCGTGGAGAGGGTCCCGTAGAACTGGGCTTCCCAGGTGATGGTGGAGCCGGAGTTGTTGGTCAGCGTGGAGGCCGTCGTGCCGGTGTGCTTGAGCTTGAGGTCGTTGCCGCCGACCTTGAGGTGGTTGATTTCCACCCACGGCACCTCAGAGGTCAACCGCGGGACGGTGGCCACCTTGTTGTGCGGGGCGTCCGGTTGCACCCCCATCATGCCGTCGATGGTGCTGCTGACCACCGTGAACGAAATTTCCGGATATCCGTTCTTGTCAGCCATGAGCTTCTTGAGCCACGCCCAACCCTGTGAAGGCCGGTTGTACTGGTAGTACATCTCCGGCAGATAGGAGGTCGCCTCGACATTCAGGTCGTCGTCATTGGCGGCGATGAAGTCCAGGTAGTCACCGGTCCTGGCGCCGTGGTCGCCCAGCCCCGTCAACATCATCAGGAAGCTGGCCTCATGCCCCCAACTGCTGTAACCCTTGCCGTCGGCGTCCTTGCCGCGGATGTAGCGGTTGGCCGCAGAGTCCCACCAGTCCGTCTCGAAGTGGTCGCGTACCCGCTGGGCACGGTCGGCCCACTTCGCGCTGTTGGCGTTGTCGCCCTTTGCCTTCAGGATCGCCGAATACGCGACCATCGACTGGTACTGGTAGCCCAGCGCATCGGCGGCGGAGACGAGATGTTCGTTCGGGAACTCGAAGAATGTCGCCGTGTATTCGCCAGGCTGCAGCTTCGCGACCGGCTGCTCGTTGGAGGGATTCGCGTCGTTCCACGTCACCTTGTGGTTGGCCAGAAACGGACCCATGGTCGAGTCGTAGTACGCCGAGAGGGCCGGGTCGTTGATCCAGTTCTGGTTTCCCGTCCACTGGTACTGCTTGTAGGCCTTGGCCATCACGTTGAACGGTGACGGCAGTTCCCGAAATCCCGTGCCGTCGATGTAGTACATGCTGCCGTAGGAGCTGTGCGCCCAAAGCGGCCAGCCGTTCTGGCCCGGATCGTCGGCATCGCCGGCGAACGTCTTCAGCATGGCGAAGGTTTCGTTGTCCAGGCCAAGCGCGTGCGCGCCGTCCGACTGATGGGCGATGTCCCTGTTGTAGAAGGACTCCCGGTTCAGATAGGCGCCCCAGTAACCAGGCATCACCGTGGTGTGCGTGGAATCCTTCAGCCGCCACCACTCCGGTTCGTGCCCCATCATCGGGTTCCCGGGGTAGAACGTCATGCCCAAGGCCCGGTTCTTGCCCCAGGTGAAGCCCTCGTTCAGCGCCGTGTTCGGTGAATCGATGCTCAGTGTGCTGGCCGGCGGACCCACGTACTCCTGGATTGTGATCTTGTCGACGCGCGGTGTCTCGTTGGCGGACGCGGCCGTCAGCTTGATGGTGTCACCGCTGTTGAGCGTGACTTTGCTCGACGTGTGGGTGTCGATGTTCGCGGGATCGGTGTAGTCGCGGCCGTTTCGCTGCGACGTGGCCCACGAATCCACGGTGGTGGAATTCACCGCGAGCGTGTAGGTGACTCCACCTGCGGTTTTTCCGTTGTAGCGCGTGATGAGGTCGTAGGTGCCGGTGGCGCCGCTGAATGCCTTGGTGGCGGTGCTCGACTGGCCGGAAACGCCCTGGACGTAATTCACGGTCTCGACCGGCGCGCCGTTGAAGGTGTGCTCCACGCTGACTGTCGTGAAGTTGGACAGCGCCATGCTCTCGGCCTCGACAACGTACGACTGCGCCGCTCCGGCGGGTAATCCGGGGAGGGCGGACACGGCAAGGGTCGAAGCCAGTAAGGCCAGGAGCGCATGGGTGAGACGGCGCATCTGAAATCGATCCCTTTCGACGAGGAGCCGGGGCGCTGCGTTGGAAGATGTTGAACTATGGGGCCTATTGAGTGCTTCACAAAGATCAATGTCAACAGTTGTTTAGTTGGACGCGGGCGGCTATTCTCCGCGCGTCCATATGCGTACGCGTCGAGGCAGCCTGCCTCTCGGCATGGATCAGCTCGATCGAGCGAAAACTTTCATTGAACTCTTGCAAGAGGGGGTGTAACGTCCTGGCCAACACCACACCCCGCAGGAGTCACTCCATGGATTGGCAGAGGAAGAGGTAGGTGGCCATGGCGGTCAGCGCGGGCCACATGACCGGCAGCGCCACCTGGACGAACAGCCGCGGCCGTCGGCGATCGGGCCGGTGACGATGGGCAGGAAGAAGCCGAGCCGTACGAACGAGCGGAACCGTAGTAGCGCCGAGTTGAACGCGACCGACATCACCTTGGGAAACCGGGCCCATGTCTACGAACACCACCACGACGCGCTCGGTCACCGTCGAGGTCGAGCTCCCCGAGCCGGGCATCGAGGAGCTTCGAGACGGGTCTGCGCGCGGGCGGAATCGGGCCTGCATGTGCGTGATCACTCACACGGCAGACCGAGATCGTTATCGCAGATGACCATGCGGAGTCAGCCATCCCCGAAGGTCTCCCGTCCACGCTCCACGGGGAGTGTGAGGCCGGAAGCCGCGGATACTCGGCAGTTGTCTGCGGTGGACCGTCACGGAGTGCGCAAGCGCACGATCCGGTTCCGATGTTCCTCACACCCCGAGTTCCTCACCGGTCCCCTCGCAGGCAGGCACGACCCGGCCGGACACGGCGCCGCCCTGTTCGCGTTCTTCGCAGCCATGGCGGAGCCCGAGCGCGACTACATCCGCGACAAGCCCCTGGAGGGGCAGGAGACCGCCCGCACAAAGGGCAAGGCCATCGGCGGGGTGCCGGTCTCCGACGACATGCTCGCCACCGCTGTGCGCCTGCGGGACACCGAGTACCTGTCTCTGCGGGAGATCACCTCCCGGCTTGTCATCCGCACCGGCAAGAAGCGCGGCCAACCCCCTTCACCCGCCACCGTCATGCGGATGCTCCGCGAGTACGACGCGCAGACTGCTACAACCCGGGTGGAGTCTGCAGGCTGACCTGCGGATCAGTCCTTCGCGTTGTTTTCGGCGAGAACCACTGGGATCCCTAGACTTCAGGGCCTACAACGACCACGTTCCGACGGCAGCCATCATCCGAACCCGGTTGATCATCGAGGACGACCACCTCTTCGACGCCTGTGTGGAGGCGGAGCGCCATTTCGACATGGACACCTACGAGCAGGGCTACAGGGAAGGCGTCCAGGGCCTCGTCGATCGCCTTGGCCTCAAGGTGGCGCATCACCGCGGTGAGCATCGCCGTGCGTTCCGGTTCCGCCGCCCGTTCCAGCAGCGGTGCCTTCGACCCCAGCGCGTAGCGGGCCGGCGCCGCCGTCCGGTTCGGCGGGATCTGCGACAGCTTCAGCCGACCGAGCCGGTAGGCGCCGATCTCGTCCACCGGCTCCAGCGCGCGGGCGAACGCGGTGCCCGTCGTCCGCGTCGGCGGCCGGCGCAGCCGCTCCAGCTCCGAGAACCGGGAGCCCTCCGGCGTCTTCAGCGTCGCCACCAGGTCGCCGGGCAGCGCCGGGTCCGCCCGCCGCGCGGCCCCCGCGACCGTGGCGTGCAGCCGCTTCTCCGCGCCCTTCCGGGCCTCCGACACCTGCCGGGCCGGCACCGGCACCCTAGGCAGCAGCACCCGGTGACGGCGCAGCCGGCCCACCGCCTGGTTGAACAGCGCCACCGGCCCCTCGGCGTGCGTCCACGCCCGCCCGTGCAGGGACGTGCGGAACCGCCGCGACCACTCCGCATCCTCGTACTCGTGGTACTCGTAGGCGTCCCGGATCTCCCACGCGTGCTCGTACGCCGTCGGCTTGCGCTCGGTGTACGGCTTCACGCACGAGACGTCCGCGATGCCGAGCTGCGCGGCCAGGTGCTCGACCACGGCCCACGGCACGTCCAGCGGGTCGTCCGGGAGGAACCGGCCGATATGGCGCACGGTGCACATCTGAAGGGCGAACCCGAGCCGACTGTGGTCCCCGCGCCGCTTCGCGATCAGC
>NZ_JBSFPS010000418.1:0-5710 GCF_053588315.1 Streptosporangium sp. NPDC003464
GGCCGTCGGCCACCGCGCGTTCGCGCAGCAGTGCCAGGTCCTCCGGCCGGCTGTGCCAGATGGTGAGTCTCTGGAGGGCGGCACGGCGGACCTCCCAGCGGTCGTCGGCCACCGCGCGTTCGCGCAGCAGTGCCAGGTCCTCCGGCCGGCTGTGCCAGATGGTGAGGCTCTGGAGGGCGGCGCGGCGGACCTCCCAGTGGCCGTCGGACGCCGCGCGTTCGAAGACGAGCGCCACGATCCCAGGGTCACGCGACAGGGCCGGATCGAGTCTCTGGAGGGCGGTGCGGCGGACCTGCCAGTGGCTGTCCGTCACAGCCCGGCGCATGAGTCCGGCGGTGAGGAGATCCTTCGCCCGCTCCACGGCGGCGCGACGGGTCTCCCAGTGGCCGGCCGTCACCATGCACTCGCGCAGCAGCGCCGAAGTGGCGGGATCCTCGGGCAGGGCGGTGGCCAGCGCCACCAGCGCGTTCCTGGAGACCGCGGTGTCGCCGGCTCCGGCGGCGGCCAGGTCTCGCAGCCATCGCAGGATCTCCGGGCGGTCGTGGAACGTCTCGGCGAGCGTGGTCAGCGCCGTGCGGCGCACCAGGCCGAAGCCGTGCAGCGCCTGCCGTCGCAGCCAGACGAGGGTGTCGGGATGGTCACGCCAGCCCGCCGCGACGGCCCGCAGCGCGGCGGCGCGGACGTCCTGGTCCGGATCGTGCAGTGCCTGCCGTCTCAGCCGGCCGAGGGTGTCGGGGTGGTCGGGCCAGCCGGCGGCGAGGGCTTGGAGGGCGGCCTTGCGGGTGTCTTCGTCGGGGTCGGTGACGGCGCGTCCGTGCAGGAGGGGGAGGGTGTCGGGGTGGTCGGGCCAGCCGGCGGCGAGGGCCTGGACGGATGTCTGGCGGACCCGCCAGTTCGGGTCGGCCAGGGCGCGCTCGCGCAGGAGGGGGAGGGTCGCGGGGTCTTCCGGCCAGCCTGCGGCGAGGGCCTGCAGAGCCGCGGTCCGCGCGTCGTGTCCGGGGTCGGCCAGGGCGCGCTCGTGCAGGAGGGGGAGGGTGTCGGGGTGGTCGGGCCAGCCGGCGGCGAGGGCTTGGAGGGCGGCCTTGCGGGTGTCTTCGTCGGGGTCGGCCAGGGCGCGTTCGTGCAGGAGGGGGAGGGTGTCGGGGTGGTCGGGCCAGCCGGCGGCGAGGGCTTGGAGGGCGGCCTTGCGGGTGTCTTCGTCGGGGTCGGTGACGGCGCGTTCGTGCAGGAGGGGGAGGGTGTCGGGGTGGTCGGGCCAGCCGGCGGCGAGGGCCTGGACGGATGTCTGGCGGACCCGCCAGTTCGGGTCGGTCAGGGCGCGCTCGCGCAGGAGGGGGAGGGTGTCGGGGTGGTCGGGCCAGCCGGCGGCGAGGGCCTGCAGAGCCGCGGTCCGCGCGTCGTGTCCGGGGTCGGCCAGAGCACGCTCGCGCAGGAACGGGAAGACGCCGGGATGACCGTGCCGGTCTGCGGAGACGGCCTGGATCGCCGTCGTCCGCACATCCGGGTCCGGGTCGGCCAGGGCGCGCTCGCGCAGGAGGGGGAGGGTCGCGGGGTCTTCGGGCCAGCCGGCGGCGAGGGACTGCAGCGTGCCCGAGCGGACCTGCCAGTCCGGGTCGGTCAGGGCGCGCTCGCGCAGGAGGGGGAGGGTCGCGGGGTCTTCCGGCCAGCCGGCGGCGAGGGACTGGACGGCTGTCTGGCGGGTGTTCCAGTGCGGATCGGTGAGGGCGCGCTCGCGCAGCAGCGACAGGAAGTCCGGACTGTCGCCCCAACTGTCGGCGAGTGCCTGGAGGGCGCCGGCCCGCACGTCACCGTGCGGGTCGCCGACGGCGCGGTCGCGCAGGAGGGGGAGGGTGTCGGGGTGGTCGCGCCAGCCGGCGGCGAGGGCCTGGAGAGCGGCCGAGCGGACCCGCCGGTGCGGGTCGCCGACGGCGCGTCCGCGTAACGTCGGCAGGGCGTCGGGATGCTCCCGCCAGCTCTCGGCGATGGCCTGGACCGCCGTCGTCCGCACGTTCTCGTCGGGATCGACGAGGGCGCGGTCGCGCAGGAGGGGGAGGGTGTCGGGGTGGTCGCGCCAGCCCTGCGCCAGAGCCCGCACCGCCCCGTCGCGCATGCTCACGCCGGCCTCGCCCGTGGCCTGCCGGTGAAAACGCTCCCGGAGGCGGTCGTCGTCCGGGAACAGGGCGGCCGCGATCGCCGTCGCCGTCTCCCGGCCCTCGAACGACGTGATCGCCCTCTCCCGGCTGAGGAACCAGCCGAGATAGCGGTCGCGCCCCGGCCACCGGGGCCGGACCGTCCGCAGGAGCGGGGCCAGCTTGCCGGTGAGGAATCCCTCGGGGCCGAAGGCATAGGTGCTCTCCGACTCCTCCAGCCAGGCGATGATCTTCTCGATGACCGCCGCGCCCTGCCGTTCCATCGCTCCCAGGTTGCGGGTCTCGGCGATGCACTCGGCCGCCAGGAGCAGGTGGTGCGGCGATTCGTCGATCTTCGCGAACGGCCACAGCGGGTCCGCCTCACGGGTGAGGTAGTCGACGATCCCGCCGGTGAAACGCTCGTCGATCATTCCGGCCACCAGCAGGAGGACCTCCCGCCACGCGGGATCGCGCCAGTGACGGCCGAACATCTCCGAGACGAGCTCGGCGGGACTCCACTGACGCTTGTTCTGGAACCGCCGGACGATCTCGTCCGCGCAGAAGAACTCCAGGAACGCCCGGTGCACGAACCCGTAGACGCCTCCGCCGTACAGGCTGAGGATGAAGTTGCGCTCCCTGAACTGGCCGAGCATGCCGCGCGCGACGGGCTTGGCGGCGAGGGCGTCGAGCTGGTAGCGGCTGCCCAGGTAGTCGACGAACTCCTCCAGGAGGTCCTCGCCCCGGATGTGGTTGCCGGCCAGTCCCGACCTGCCGCTCTGCATGCGCCAGGCCACCCGGCGCAGCAGCTCCTTCTTGTCCTCGGCGTCGATGTAGCCGGCCGGTATGCGCGCGTCCTCCAGATGCCTGTTGACGTCCCAGTGCTCGACCAGCACGGAGGCCGCGTGGACGTACACCGCCCGCCGCTCACGCGGGAGCTCCTGGCGCCGCCCGATGATCGCCAGGATGGTCAGCAGCAGGGGGTTGCCCGCCAGCTCCCGTATGGACGGCGACTCGGTCATCGCGTGCATCAGCCGGTCCCGCAGATGCCGCGCCTCGTCCCTGCGGTCGTGTATGGCCAGCTCGTACCAGCGCGCGATGAACTCCTCGATCTGGGCGGTGTCCAGGTCCTGGAGCGTGTAGTGCCGGAACCCGGCGTCGCGCAGCTCGGCCCGCCGGTATCCGATGACCCGGCTGGTGACGAGGACCCGCACCTTCGGATAGCGCGTGGCGAATCCGGCGATCTGCCGGGTCACCGTCTCCCGCACCTTCGGGTCGAACAGCTCGTCCAGCCCGTCGAAGATGACGAGCGCCCGCCCGTCCTCGCGGAGATGGCGGTCCAGGGGCTGCGCGGGGAGGCCGGTGCCCTCGGTCCGGTACAGGTGCTCCAGGTATTCCAGGAAGGTCTCGCACCGCGACCGGAGATCGGCGTAGGAGCGCAGCTCCACCAGCAGGGGCAGCCACCCCCTCAGCCCGGCCGGGGCCGGCTCCGTCCCGTCGCCCGTCAGGCCCAGGAGCAGGTATCGCGCCAGCGTCGACTTGCCGGCGCCGGGATCACCCAGCAGCGTGACCAGCCGGTTGCCCGGCTCACCCAGGACGTCCAGCACCGCGCGCCGGGGAGTCTTGTCATAGGTGGTGCGCGCCTGCGCGATCCTGTCGAGGTCGAGCCCCTCCGGAAGGTCCTGTTCCGAGATCTCCTCGGCGCTCAGCAGCCGCCGCCACAGTTCCTTGGACAGTTCGACGGGGGGCGGATCGGCCCTGACGCTCTGCGGGACGAACATCGATCTGAGGAGGACGGGCAGGTGGGCGTCCTGCTCGGCCGGGGTCAGCACCTCCAGGTCGAGCCGCCGGTAGCGCTGTTCCACCCTGGTGAGGTAGGCCGCCCGCGCGATCGCGAACGACTCCTCTCCGGTGGCGGGAGGCCCGGCCGGCGCGGTCCGGGCGCCCAGGCATTCGACGAGCGCGTGGAGGACCCGGCCGCGCAGGTCCTCGGCCGAGGTGAACGTGTCGACCACGATGTCGGACTCCAGCAGGCGCGCCCGGAACGCCTCGACCGGCGCGCGGTCCCTGTCGACGAGCCGCAGAGGGATCGGGACCTCCTCGTCGAGGAGGAACAACAGCCTCGGCATGCCCCGGTCGGAGGCGGAGACGAACTCCAGCTCCGTATAGGAGAGGTCGGTCCCGGGCACCCGGGAGCCGTAGCGGAACCCGATTATCCCCAGGTAGAAATCACACTCTTGAACGCGATTGCGACAATACTCCGCCGGTGCGGTCTCCTGGGCGGAGAAATATCGCATGTCCACCGGTACCAGGCCCGCCCGTGCCACGGCGTCGACAGCCGACTGCACGAACGATCCTGTGGATGGATATTCCGCCATGTCCGATGTGTGGCTGATGAAGACGCTCGGCACGTCACACAAAATACCCTTTATAAAGTCTCTCCCCATACACATTCACGGGCCGTCCCGCGTCCGGCAAAATCGGTGCCGCCGCCGATCGGGTGCCTTTCCACGGACGGCCCGGCCGCGGGTGGAGATGGCGCGGGTCGCGGGGGTGTAGGAGGATCCGACCAGGTCTTCTTCCGATGCTGGAGGCGTCATGTCGGTGTTGCGGAACCTGGTGGAGAGCGTCCGGAACGGCGGGATCGAGGTGATCGACCTGACCGCGCCGCTGTCGTCGGAGACGCCGATCCTGCGCCTGCCCGAGCCGTTCGGGAACACCGTCCCGTTCACGCTGAAGGAGATCAGCCGCTACGACGACCGCGGTCCCGCCTGGTACTGGAACGACATCTCGACCGGTGAGCACACCGGCACGCACTTCGACGCCCCGGTCCACTGGGTCACCGCCCGGGACGGCGACGACGTCTCGCAGGTGCCGGTCGACCGGCTGATCGCCCCGGCCGCGGTGCTCGACCTGGCCGCCGAGGCCGCCGAGGACCCGGACTTCCTGCTGGAGATCGAGCACGTCAAGACCTGGCAGGACGCCAACGGGCCGCTGCCCGAGGGCGGCTGGCTGCTCTACCGCACCGGCTGGGACGCCCGCTCGCACGACCAGGAGCGGTTCCTCAACGCCGACGAGACCGGCCCGCACACTCCCGGCATCTCGGTGGAGTGCGCCAGGTGGCTGGCGGAGGAGACCCCGATCGTCGGGCTCGGCGTGGAGACGGTGGGCACCGACGCGGGCGCCGCGCACGGCTTCGACCCGGCCTTCCCGTGCCACTCCTTCCTGCTCGGCGCGGGGAAGTACGGGCTGACCCAGCTCCGCAACCTCGACCGGCTCCCGGTCACCGGGGCGGTGGTCGTCGCGCCGCCGCTGCCCATCGTCGGCGGCTCGGGCAGCCCGGTGCGCGTGCTGGCCCTGGTCGAACGGTGAACGTCGCCGAGGCCGTGGGCGGTGCCCTCGCCTCGTTCGGCGTGGACACCGTCTTCGGGGTCGTCGGCAGCGGCAACTTCCACGTGACCAACACGCTGGTCGAGCACGGCGTGCGGTTCGTCGCTCGTGGCGGAACTCTTCGGGGTCGGCCGCCAGTTCAGGGTGGCCGGTAGGGTTGTCGAGCACGTTGTTCTCCAGATGTGAGGGGCCCC
>NZ_JBSFPS010000419.1:0-5632 GCF_053588315.1 Streptosporangium sp. NPDC003464
GTGCCGATGGTGGTGATCTCGAACCGTTCGCCCAGCCGGGTCTCTCGCCAGTCGATCAGGTGGGAGCCGGCGGCCGGCGCCCACGGGTGGGACGCCGCGTCCGGGTCGGTCCATGCATACCAAGCGCTTGCTTTATAGCGGTGCGAGGTCCGACACTGAGCCCATGGCTGACGACACCCCGGTCCGTGACGTGACCGACGACGAGGCCGCCTTCTTCAGGGACAACGGCTGGGTACGGCTGCCGCGCCTGGTCGACCCCGGTCACGTGGCCCTCCTCCGCGACCGGGCGCTGGGCCGCCTGCGGGAGCGCTCACAGGCCGTCACCTCCAAGGTGGACCGGGCGTTCGGCCAGTCCAGGGACATCGCCGAGACCGACCGGCACTTCAGGGAGGTGGCCCTCGCCCCCGCCCTCGGCCGCGGCGCCACCCGGCTGCTCCACGGGGTCGCCGGGGTCCGGGTCCAGGTGACGAACCTGCTGATCAAGGAGCCGGAGCGGGGCGGTCCCGGCGAGCACGGCCGCGGGCACCGGGCCGGGCACGGGGCCACCGAGTTCCACCAGGACTTCCCCTGGATGCCGATGGACCGCTCGGCCATGCTCACCGTCTGGCTGGCACTGGTGGACGTCCCCGCCGACATGGGCTCACTGCGGTTCTACGGCGGTTCCCACCGCCACGGCCTGCTCGGCAGGTCCTTCACCCGCGACGGCGACGACCAGCTCAGCCAGCACTCCTGGCTGCGGGGGCTCGAACTGTCGCCCCCGCTGGACCTGGCTGCGGGGGACGCCACCGCGCACCACGCGCTGACCGTCCACGGCGCCGCCGCCAACCGCCGCGACACCGCCCGGCTGTCGTTCACCGTCACCTACTTCGACGCCGACGCCCTCTACACCGGCATGCCGTACCAGCAGACGGACGGTCTGGGCCTGACCGTCAACCGGCCCTTCGAGCACCCGAAGTTCCCGGTCGTCCCCCATGGGCGCTGAGCCGGTGGCGGGCACCGAGACGGTCAACGGCCCGGTCGCCGACCTCGGGGCGACGCTCATGCACGAGCACGTCTTCGGGCTCAGTCCGGAGATCCTGTGGAACTGGCCCGACATCCCCGAGGGCTGGGACCTCGAACGGCGCGCCCGTGAGGCGGCGGGGAAGCTGACCGAGCTCAAGCGCCACGGCATCGACTCGGTCGTGGACCTCACGGTGATCGGGCTCGGCCGCTACGTGCCCGCCGTGCAGAGGGTGGCGGAGCTGACCGAGGTCAACATCGTGGTCGCCACGGGCCTGTACACCTACGACGCGCTCCCGCCCTACTTCGGCAACCGGGGGCCGGGCTCGCTGTTCGGCGGGCCCGACCGGCTGGCCGAGTTCTTCGTCAGGGACATCACCGAGGGCATCGGCCGCACCGGCGTGAAGGCGGGCATCCTCAAGTGCGCCTCCGACCACCAGGGCATGACGGAAGGCTGCGCGCGGGTCTTCCGCGCGGTCGCCGCGGCCCACCGGGCGACCGGGGTGCCGATCTCCACCCACTCCCACAGCGCCTCCGGCGGCGGCCTGCGGCAGCAGCGGCTGCTGGCGGAGGAGGGCGTGGACCTGACCCGGGTGATCATCGGGCACGCCGGGGACTCCACCGACCTCGCCTACCTGGAGGAGCTCATCGCGGGCGGCTCCTACCTGGGCATGGACCGCTTCGGCATCGAGACGATCAGCTCGTTCGAGGACCGGGTGGCCGTCGTCGCCGAGCTCGCCGCGCGCGGTCACGCCGGCCGCATGGTCCTGTCGCACGACTCCTACTGCTTCAACGACCGCTTCGACCACGACGTGGTACGGCGGCGCCACCCCAACTACCACCTGCTCCACATCTCCCGGGACGTGCTGCCCGAGCTCCGCAGGCGGGGCGTCACCGAGGAGCAGATCCGCCAGATGCTCGTCGGCAACCCCCGCGACATCTTCGCCCGGCGCGAGCCGTACTGACCGTGCCGGCAGCGCCGCGCCGGCCGCACCGAGAGGCATGTGAGGCATGTCATGATCACCGCTAACGACTTCGACGTCAGCGCGGCCTGGCACGTCGCCGCGCCGTACGACTTCCTGCGCATGCTCCGCCGGGAGCGGCCGGTCTTCCGCAGCGAGCATCTGGGCGCCTACGTCATCACCCGGTACGAGGACGTGCGCGCCGCCTACGGCGATCCGCGGCGCTTCTCCTCCGAGGGATCGTTGACGATCTCCCGCACCCTCTCCGAGGAGACCAGGCGGACGCTGGGCGAGCACGGCTCGTTCCTGTCCAGCTTCGTCGCCAACATCGATCCTCCCGCGCACACCCGGCTGCGCCGGTCGGTGTCGCGGGCCTTCACCCCCCGCGCGGTCGCCGCGATGCGCCGGCGCTTCAGCGACCTGAACGAGGAGCTGCTGGAGCGGGCCCTCCCCCGGGGCGGGGGCGACTTCGTCGCCGAGCTCGCCCACCCGCCGTCGGTCAAGCTCACCGCCCGCTTCATCGGCGTCCCCGAGGCGGACGAGGCGTTCGTCCAGGAGCGGGTGAAGGACTGGTTCCAGCTCTTCCTGTCGCCGCAGCCGGCCGAGCGCCAGCCCGTGCTGGCGGAGGGCTTCCTGACCTACCTGGACTACGTCGACAAGCTGGTCGCCGCCCGCGCCGCCGAGCCGCGGGACGACTTCGTGTCGCTGATGGCCTCGCTGATCGGCACCGAGCTGTCGCACCGCGAGGTCGTCGAGCTGATCTCCACGATCCTGCTCGGCGGCAACGACACCGTGCCCAACCAGCTCGGCAACAGCGTGCTGCGGCTGCTGCGCGAGGGGGCCTGGCCCGTCCCGCCCGCCATGGTCCAGAGCGCGGTCGAGGAGTGCATGCGCATCGACGGGGCCAGCCTCGGCTCCTTCCGCCACACCACGACGGACGTCGAGATGCACGGCGTCACCATCCCCGCCGGCTCGCTCTGCCTGCTGTCCACCGACTCCGCGGCGCACGACGAGACCGTCTTCGCCGAGCCCGAGCGGTTCCGGATCGACCGCCGCAACGCCGACGCGCACATGACGCTGGGATACGGCATCCACTTCTGCGTCGGCGCCGCGCTCGCCCGCCTCCAGCTCAGCACCGCCCTGGAGGTGTTGGGCCGTCGCCTGCCGGGGCTGCGCCTGGCGCCGGGCGGGCCGATCGCCTACCGCGCCTCGATCGTCGGCCGGGGCCTGAGCGCGCTGCACGTGGAGTGGTGACGCGCTCCGGCGGCAGGGCCCCGCCGGTCACCGGGAAGTCCCGCCGCCGGGGCGGCGCGGCGCGCCCGGAGCGGCCCGCCGGGCACGCGATCGGGGAACGAGAGCGTGAGAAGCTGGGCCTGTGACGATATCTGTGGGGTTGGTGGGCGCGGGGCCCTGGGCGGAGATGGTGCACGCGCCGATGCTGGCGGCCGGACCGGACACGCGCCTGGCGGGCGTGTGGGCGCGGCGTCCCCAGGCGGCCGCGAGGTTCGGCGTCCCGGTCTTCGAACGCGTCGAGGAGCTGTTCGACAACTGCGAGGCGGTCGCCTTCTCGGTGCCGCCCGCCGTACAGGCCGAGCTGGGCGTGCTCGCCGCCAAGGCGGGCAAGGCGCTGCTGCTGGAGAAGCCGCTCGCGGCCGACCTCGACGGGGCACGGCGGCTGGCCGAGGCGGTCGGCGAGGCGGGAGTGGCCTCGCAGATGGTCCTCACCTGGCGCTACTCCACCGCCACCCGGTCCTTCCTGGCGCGGGTCTCGGCCATCGAGCCGTTCGGCGGGCACGCCGCCAACATCTCCGGGGCGCTGCTCGGCGGCGACTTCGCCACCCCGTGGCGGCTGGAGCGCGGCGCGATCCTCGACGTCGGCCCGCACATGATCGACATGCTGGACGCCGCGCTCGGCCGTGTCACCGGGGTGCGCGCCCACGGCAACCCGCTGGGCTGGGTCGGCCTGCTGCTGGAGCACGAGACGGGCGCGGTGAGCGAGGCCTCGCTGTGCATGAGCGTGCCGGGCCGGACGCCGCCCTCCACCGTGGACGTCTACGGCCGGCTGGGCCGGGAGTCCATCACCGGCGACCAGCTCGGCCCGGACGTCTTCGCCGTCATGCTCGCGGAGTTCGCCGAGACCGTGCGCGGAGGTGGGGGCCACCCCCTCGACGCCGCGCACGGCCTGCGCCTCCAGGAGATCATCGCCGCCGCGGAGAAGCAGCTCGGCTAGCTCGGCCAGCCGCACGGGCCACAGCGGCCACAGCGGCCACAGCGGTCGAGCACAGCCGGCGCGAACCCTTGACGCCGGAGTGTTCAGGAGGATTGATAACGTTTGTCCGACGCGCAGCGCGTAGCGAAGTCCGGTGTGAGTCCGGCGCTGTCCCGCAACTGTCATGGTCCCCACAGGCCGAGCCAGGTCGCCTTCCGCTGCGCCGACGCCGTCAACCCTCGTGGAAAAGGGTGATCCGTCCTTGTCTCGGGTCTCTCGGTTCCGGTAACTGAAAGGACCTCGCTTTGAGGCCCGTACGTACCGCCTTCGCCGGCGCGCTGCTCGGTGTGCTGGCCCTGGCCGGATGCGGTCAGAGCCCCGCCCCCGCCCCCTCGGACGCGTCCGCCCCCGGCGCGGCCACCGCGTCCCCGGCGTCCTCGGGCGCCGCTGACTTCCCCGTCACGGTGGAGGCGGGCAACGGCCCGGTCGCCATCGCCAAGCGGCCCGAGCGGATCGTCTCGCTGTCGCCCACCGCCACCGAGACCCTGTTCGCCGTCGGGGCCGGACCCCAGGTCGTCGCGGTCGACGACCAGTCGAACCACCCCGCCGAGGCGCCGAAGACCGACCTGTCGGGCTTCAAGCCGAACGCGGAGGCGATCATCGCCCAGAAGCCCGACCTGGTGGTGCTCGCCAACGACAGCGACGGCATCGTGGCCAAGCTGACCAAGGTCAACGTCCCGGTGCTGCTGGAGCCCTCGGCCGCCAAGCTCGACGAGACCTACGACCAGATCGCCGACCTCGGCACGGCCACCGGCAACAAGGCCAAGGCCGAGGAGGTCGTGGCCGGGATGAAGCAGGAGATGGGCCGGCTCATGGCGACCGTGCCCACGGACAAGAAGCTCACCTTCTACCACGAGCTGGACTCCACGCCCTACTCGGTCACCTCCACCACCTTCATCGGCCAGATCTACGGCATGTTCGGCCTGACCAACATCGCCGACAAGGCCCCCGACCCGGCCGGCGGCTATCCCAAGCTCTCCGCCGAGTTCGTCGCCCAGGCCGACCCGGACCTCATCTTCCTGGCCGACACCAAGTGCTGCGCCCAGTCCAAGGACACCCTCGCCAAGCGCCCCGGCTGGTCCAAGCTGTCGGCCCTCAAGAACGACCGGGTCGTCGCCCTCGACGATGACATCGCCTCCCGCTGGGGCCCGCGTGTGGTGGACCTGGCCAAGCAGGTCGGCGAGGCCGTGCAGAAGGCCGCGACCGAATAAGTGACCGGTCTCTCTCGCTCCGGCGGCCCCGGCCGGGCGGACGGTCCCCCGGCCGGGGCCTCGGCCTCCGGCGGCTCCAGCGGCCCCGGCGGTTCCGGCCCGGCGGACGGTCCCCCGGCGGGGGGACGCGCACCGGCAGATCCGCTCGGTCTTCATGCAGGTGGTGCTGGAAGCGCAGCGCCCCCACGTGC
>NZ_JBSFPS010000420.1:0-5510 GCF_053588315.1 Streptosporangium sp. NPDC003464
CCGATGCGGATCTCGCCGAGCTGCCGCATACGGCGCTGAAGTTCGATGATGGGCACGGGCGCCGGAGACCTAGGCCGCCCGCCGTACGGTCACCCGAGTGTGGGCCACAGCGGCGTTGCCCGCCCGGTCCACCACCCGATACGTGATCGTGTACACCCGGGCCGACCCGCCGTCCCGCTCCGCACGCAGCGCGAAGGAGGTGTCGGCCGTGCCGTACGAAGCGCCGCGGACGTCGTCCTCCACCCCGGCCGAGGAGCTGGTGATCGAGACCAGGGTGACCGTGACGGGACCGGCGTCGGCCGCCTTCAGCGAGATGTCCACCGGCACCAGCCTGTGGTTCGGCGGCCACAGCCGGTCGGGGTCGGGCGTGGCGGTCAGTGTGGGAGCCGTCGTGTCGATCCTGACGGTGACCGATCGGGACTCCTCGACGTTGCCGGCCCGGTCGACGCTGCGGAAGGCCAGCACGCTCTCCCCCTCACGGTCCACGCGCACGGGACCGGAGTAGGGGCGCCAGGAGCCGTCGCCGAGGTGGTATTCGGTCCGCTCCACACCGGCTCCCGAGTCGGAGGCGGTCAGCACCACCTGCACGGGCCGGGAGGTCCAGCCCGAGGGCACCCCGGACGCGGTGGTCACCGGCGCATCGCCGTCCCCGGCAGTAGTGTGGATCTTGAAGCCGTCGACGATGAAGTAGGAGCCGTCCTTCTTCACTCCCTTGAGCGTGTGCGGCCCCGGCGCCAGACCGGTCCTGGTGTAGACGACCTTCTGGTACTCACGGGTCGGGTTGTGGTTGTCGATGGTGGTGTCGAGCTTGCCGTCCAGGTAGAGGTCGACCTTGCCCTCGTCGGAGTTGACCTGGGCGATGTATTCGACGCCGGTGCCGTGGAAGGCCAGCTCGAAGGCGTCCCCGTCGGTCTGGGTGGCGTGCAGGTCGTCGAGGGTGGATCCGGCGCCGCCGCGCTGGTCGTTCTTCCAGTCCCAGCCGGCGCCGGTGTAGGTGACGCCGGAGACGTTGTCGATCGTCTCCACGCCGGCGGCCTTGGTCAGGTTCAGGTCCGTCAGCGCCTGGTTGCGCCAGACCTTCAGCGCCGTCGGCCGTCCGGCGGGGGTGCGGTTGTAGACCTTCCAGAAGCTGTCGCGGTCGCTCACCTTGACGTCGGCGATCTCCCTGATGACGTCACCGGTGCGCAGCCCCTGCCGCCAGGCGTGGGAGTCGGCGGGCACGGCGGCGAAGAACAGGCCGTCGTAGTCGGTGAGCCCGACGGAGGACTTCACCTCGTCGCTGTGGATCTCGGTGACCGTCGCGCCCATGAGCGGCTCGGCCAGGTTGCCGATCGTCAGGCCGGTGTCCGGCTTGCGCCAGGTGAGCGGCGGCGGCGTGGGCGAGCCCGGCTTGCCGAACCCGGTCATCGCGAAGGGCTCGAAGCCCAGCGCCAGAGCCGGGGAACCGGCCTTGAGGGAGTAGTCGAGCTTGGCCGGATCGGCGTAGGGGCTCGCCCCCTCGAACAGGGGATCGCCGACGACCGAGCGGGTGTCGAGGCCGCGGGCGCGCCAGGCGTCGGTGATGTCGGCGACGGGCCTGCCGTTGTTCCAGAAGAGGTTGTCGTCGTAGGCGGTCCTGGAGGTGGACGGATCGCTCTGGATGAAGTCGTAGGGGTCGTCGGTGACGAAGATGTTCTTCTCGACGACGTCGCCGTTGTCGGCGTAGGAGACGTGGAAGTGCCCGCCGCCGTTGACGAAGATGTTGCCGCGCACCGTGCGGAAGAAGCCCTCGCGCAGCTTCACCCCGCCGTTGAGCAGCAGGTTGCCGGTGACCTCGTAGTTGGACGAGCCGTCGTCGAGGTCGACGTCCCAGTGGGAGGAGTGCCAGATCCGGTTGTGCCGGATCTTCGTGGTCTCCATCGCGTCAAGCTTGGCGTAGTCCTTCTTCACGGCGTCGCCGGCGGTCAGGGGCCAGAAGCGGTCACGGCCCCAGGAGTTGATCGGCCCGTGGTCGGAGGTCTCCTTGACACAGTCGAAGATGTCGTTGTCCTCGATGACGTGCCCGCCCCAGGTGCCGTCGTTGATGTCGACGCAGGCCCGCGGCCCGTCGTGCACGGTGTTGCCGGAGACCGTGACCCGGCGGCTCATCGAGATCTGCACGCCGGAGGTCTGCTTCTCGAAGCGCCCGTTGCGGGTCAGGTAGTTGCCGGTGATCGTGATGTCGCGCGGGTAGTCCTCGGTCTTCGGGCCCGGCGTAGTGTCGGTGATGGTCCGCCGCATGTCGTCCCAGGTGGAGCGCTCGCGGACGGCCTCGTGCGAGCCGATGACCGCGATGTCGCTGGCCCCGGAGTCGCGGAAGTCGCCGCCGGAGACGACGTTGCCCTCGGCGTATCCGTCCATGAAGACGGCGTTGCCGCCGACCTGGTCGAAGCGGGCGTCACGGACGGTGATCTTCTTGGTGTTCTTGAGGTAGACCGCGCCCGCGCGGGCGATGGCCCAGTCACCCAGCTGCAGTTTCTCGTACGGCCGGCTGAACAGCGTCCGGTGCGTCTGGGTGAAGGTGAACCCGGCGAAGGTGAGGTCGTGCACCGGTGACGCGGGTGAATCGCCCACGACGCGGATGAGCTCCTCCCGCTCGGCCGTCTCGACGCGGACCGCCGCGGGGTCGACGCCGGCGGGCGGCTGGAGGTACAGCCTGCCCGCGGCCCTGTCGTAGAACCACTCCCCCGGCGCGTCCAGCTCCTCCAGGACGTTCTCGACCATGCGCTTCTGCGGGTGCAGCCCGCTGCCCCGGTTGTTGTCGCCCACCCACTGCAGCGTCGGGTCGCCGTTGCCGTCGACGCCTGTCACCTTGAAGGAGTTGCCGCCCCATTCGCCCTGGTGCAGCCCGCGCACCAGCGCGGTCGTGGGGTTCTTCCAGCGGGCCACCCGGGACGGGGAGATCGCGTCGGCGGCGTACCCGTTGAGCACCGCGACCTCGGGGTCGAAGTTCGGGTACCTGGCCAGGACCTGCCGTTTGCCGTCCAGGAAGAGCTCATCGAAGTCGAGGTCCTTGCCGATGTCGGCGACCAGGGTGGCACCCTGGTGCGTGGTCCAGGCGGGCGCGAGCCTGCGCCCGCCGCTGAGCACGACCGTCTCACCCGCGGCCGCCTCGTAGGTGGCGCCGGAGTCGGCCGGGGTGAAGGTGAGGGGCTCGGCCAGATAGTGGACGCCGCCGCGCACCCGCACCCGCAGCGGGCCGGTCGCGGTGGGCCGTGCCTCGCGTACGGCACGCTGGGCGCGCGCGATCGTCCTGAACGGCGCGGCCTCGGTGCCGGCGGCCGTGTCGTCCCCCTGGACGGCCACGTGGAAGACGGTGTCGGCGGCCAGGGCCGCGGTGGGGGTGAGGGCGGTCAGCCCGCTCGCGGCGACGCACGCCGCGAGGAGCAGCCGCCAGGGCTTGCCGTGGTGCACAGGGCCTCCTGTCGTGGATGGCCCTCATTGTTGGCACAGCCCTCTTGTGAAGGCGATCACGCCAAGGTTACGTTTCATCCGATCAATCAACGTCTGGAGCCCCCACATGAGGCGGAAACTGCTCTTAGCTCCCGCTACTAGCCTCCTTATCATCGGATCTCTCTTCGTCACCCAGCCTGCTGCGAGCGCCGACCCGCCGCCCGCGTACGAGCCCACGGTGGAGTCGCTGAACAGCCACCCGGTGCCGGGGTGGTTCAATGACGACAAGTTCGGCATCTTCATCCACTGGGGCGCCTACTCGGTGCCCGCGTGGGGACCGCGCGGCAGCTACGCCGAGTGGTACGGGAACTACATGAACTCGCCCGGCAGCGCGACGAACGCCCACCACAAGGCCACCTACGGCCAGGACTTCAACTACGACGCCTTCCTGCAGCAGTGGAAGGCGGAGAAGTTCGACGCGGCCGACTGGGTCAAGCTGTTCAAGGACGCCGGCGCCAAGTACTTCGTGCTGACCTCCAAGCACCACGAGGGCATGGCCCTGTGGGACAGCAAGGTCAGCGGGCGTGACAGCGTCGACCTCGGACCCGGCCGTGACCTGGCCAAGGAGCTGTTCGACGCGGCCCGCACGGGCGACGACAAGCTGAAGGCCGGCTTCTACTACTCGCTCTACGAGTGGTACAACCCCTCCTACACCGGGCGCCCGCCGACCAACCCCTACACCGGGGCGCAGATCCCGTACACGGGCGCTCCGGTCGTCGGCGACTACGTCAAGGACTACATGCTCCCGCAGATGCGCGAGCTCATCGACGGCTACGACCCCGACGTCATCTGGTGCGACGGTCAGTGGGAGAAGCCGGCCTCCTACTGGGACACCGCCGGGGTGCTCGCCGACTACTACAACAAGGCGCTCAAGAGCGGCAAGGAGGTCGCGGTCGCCAACCGGTGCAAGATCCAGAGCGGCAACCTCGACAGCCCCGAACTGGACTTCCAGACCCCCGAGTACGCCGTCAAGCCGGACATCGACCCGGTCAAGTGGGAGTCCAGCCGCGGCATCGCGCACTCCTACGGCTACAACCAGAACGAGCCGGAGGAGGACCACCTGACCTCCGACCAGCTCGTGGACTCGCTCGTGGACATCGTCAGCAAGAACGGCAACCTGCTGCTCGACATCGGCCCGAAGGCCGACGGCACGATCCCCGAGATCCAGCGGCAGCGGCTGCTGGACATCGGCGCCTGGCTCAAGGCCAACGGCGAGGCGATCTACGGCACCACGTACTGGAACCGGGCCGAGGAGAAGGGCGGCCCCGACGACGTCCGTTACACGGTGAAGGACGGCACCCTGTACGCCACGGCGCTGAAGTGGCCGGGCGAGCAGCTCACGCTCGGCGCCGACCTGCCGGTGGACCACAGCACCCGCGTCACCATGCTCGGCTCCGACGCGCGCCTGTCATGGAGCCGTGACGAGCAGGGCCGCGTCGTGGTGAACACCCCGCCGGAGACCGGGAAGCACGCCTACGTCTTCAAGATCGAGACGCCGGGCGTGCACAGCCTGCTGCGCACCTCCTCCAGCCTGGCGAAGGAGGTCGCCCCCGGTCAGACGGTCAGCGGCGAGCTCACGGTCACCAACCCCGGCAAGCGGCACGCCCCGGCCACCAAGCTCTCCCTCACCGTGCCGCAGGGCTGGACGGCCACGCTCGGGGCGCCCCGCGTGCGCCCGCTCGGTCCCGGTGAAAGCGTGAAGGTGCCGATCAGCGTGAGCGCCCCCGCGGGTGTGGCGCCGGGCCCCTACACGCTGGGCCTGCACCAGCGCACCGGGCGCATGGGGACGACCACCGCCCTGCCCCTGGCGGTCAACCGGCCCAACCTCTCGCTCGGCAAGCCGGCCACGCAGAAGAGCACCGGCTACGACGCGCCGGCCTCCCGGGCCGTCGACGGCAACACCGACGGCAACTGGGGCTCCGCGACGACGACGCACACCGCCGAGCCGGAGAAGCAGGCCTGGTGGCAGGTCGACCTCGGCGCCTCGGCCGCGCTGGACAGCGTGGACGTCTGGAACCGGCTCGACTGCTGCGCCGACC
>NZ_JBSFPS010000421.1:0-5497 GCF_053588315.1 Streptosporangium sp. NPDC003464
GCCGCCGGACAATCATTCAGGAAAGGCCATCCCTTCGGGGGTGGCCTTTCCTGCGTTCCGGGGACTTTTACCCGAGCCCGGCACCCCGAGACCGGAATCCTGAGCCCGGCACCCGGGCGGCCCTGGTGGAGGATCCGCTCAGGCGTCCGGAGCGGCGTGGAGCAGGGGCTCGATCCGGTAGGGCACCTGGACCGACAGGGCGATCGTGGTGTCGGTGCGCTGGACCGCGGGCGAGGCCAGGATGCGAGCGATGATCTCCTGGAGATCCGGCGTGCTGCGGGCGACCACGCGGCAGAGCAGGTCGGCCTGGCCGCTGGTGCCGTACACCTCAAGGATCTCCGGCAGGGACCGGAGCGCCCGCACGGCTTCGGCCAGCCGGCCCTGAGCGATCTGCAGGGAGACGAAGGCCAGGATGGGGTAGCCGACGCCCTCGGGGGTGACCGTGGGGCCGAAGTCGGCGATGACGCCGCGGGCGGTGAGCTTCTCGACGCGGGCCTGCACGGTGCCCCGGGCCACGCCGAGCAGCCGGGCGAGCTCGGTGAGGCCGATGCGCGGATGGGCGCGCATGGTCACCAGGAGGCGGCTGTCCAGGTCGTCGATGGGCACCGCACCAGACTAGGCGATATGACCAGTCAGGCACAGGTCTGACAGTGTGATCATGCGCGGATCGCGCACTCAAACTGCTCGCTCTTGTCAACGATTCGGAGAATTGCTGTCATTTCATTCATGTTCGAGGAAGCGCAGTATTTCGCGCCGGTGGCGACCCGTGAGGACGGCACGGTTGAGGTGGAGCTCGCCGCGAGTCACCCCGGCTTCGCCGATCCGGTCTACCGGCTCCGGCGCAACGCCATCGCCGCGCTCGCGGTGGGACACGTGCCCGGTGCGCCGATCCCCACGGCCGAGTACACCGGCCAGGAGCACGAGGTGTGGGCCCTGGTCAGCCGGGAGCTGGCGATCAAGCACCGTAGATACGCGACCGCGGAATACCTGGACGCGGCCGAGAGGCTGGGACTGCCGGCCGACCGGATCCCGCAGCTTCAGGAGGTGAGCGAGCTGCTGGAGCCGCTGACCGGGTTCCGCTATCTGCCGGCCGCCGGACTGGTGCCGCTGCGGGACTTCTACGGCGTGCTGGCCGACGGCTTCTTCCATTCGACCCAGTACATCCGGCACCACTCGACGCCGCTCTACACGCCGGAGCCGGACGTGATCCACGAGGTGATCGGGCACGCCAACGCACTGGCCTCCGACCGCTACTCGCGCCTCTACCGGCTGGCCGGCGGTGCGGCGCGTCGGGTCGAGAGCGAGCAGGCGCTGGAGTTCATCTCGAAGGTGTTCTGGTTCACGCTGGAGTTCGGCGTCATGACCGACCAGAACGAGCTGCGGGCGTACGGGGCGGGCATCCTGTCCTCCTACGGGGAGATCGAGGAGTTCCGGGGCATGGACATCCGGCCCCTGGACCTCCTGGCCATGGGCACGACCCACTACGACATCACGAAATACCAGGATGTGCTGTTCCGGGCGGAGTCGCTGGACCATCTTGAGGACGTGGTCGGGGGGTTCTGGGCGACCTGCGACGACGAGAGCATCGCCCGGCTAACCGCCGGTGTCCGCCAAGGCTAGCTTGCTCACCGGCCCGTTCTCCAAGGGTTTGGGCTCCCCCCGGGCGAGGTTCCGTCCCGCCGTCTTCCGGATCCCCGTCCGGGGATAGATCCCGATCATGAGGTAATCGGGGGGAGCGATCGGGCCGATGGTGAAGACGGCGCATTGGGCGGTTGCGGCGGTAGCCGTACTGGTATCCGGGTCGATGGGTGGCTGCGCGGCCGGGGACGGGATGACGGCAGGCACCGTCTCGCCCTCCCCTTACGGATCCTCCCTCTCCGGATCCTCACCCTCCGGGACGCCACCTTCCGGATCCTCGTCCGCCTGGCCCTCCTCCTCCGGGTCCTGGCCCTCCCCCTCCGGGGCGGCGACGCCGAGCGCCGCCCCCTCCGAGGATCCCCGGCCCTCTCCCCGGCCGCAGACGCCACCGGGAGCCCCCGCTCCGAAGGTCCCCGCCGCGGCGCTCACCCGCGGCCTCGACCGTTTCCTCGCGCGCTACGGCGGCCGGACCACCGCCATGGTGCGGGACCTGGCCACCGGCCGGACGTACCGGTACCACGGTGGCCTGAGGCTGCCGACGGCGAGTACCTCGAAGATCAATATCCTGATGGCGCTGCTGCTCAGGACGCCGTGGCGCCGGCTGACCGAGCGGACCAGGGACGACGCGGAGCGGATGATCCGGTTCAGCGACAACGCGGCGGCCGACCGGCTGTACGAGCACATCGGCCTGGAGACCGGGCTGGGCAGGGCGAACCGGAAGTTCGGCCTCAGGCGCACCTACACGCCGGCGGGACGGTGCTTGGGCCTGTACTGCTGGGGCATCACGCAGACCACCGCGGGAGACCAGGTCCGGCTGATCAGGGCGTTGGCCGGGGGCCGTGGTCCGCTGCCGGAGGAGGACCGGGCGCGGGTGCTGCGGCTGATGGGGCATGTGATCCCGGAGCAGCGCTGGGGGATCAGCGCGGCGGCGTGTGAGGGCGGCCATGTCTCACTGAAGAACGGCTGGCTGCGGCATGGCTCCAACGGGCGCTGGGCGGTCACCAGCGCGGGGCTGATCAAGGAGCCCGGACACGACTACACCGTGGCGGTCCTCACCGAGGACAGCGGGAGCATGGGCACCGGCATCGCCCGGGTCGAGGGCACGGTCACGCGCATCCTGGCCGCCTTCCGGGGCCGGCGAGGATGCGCGGCGGCCGGCGGTCAGGACGACTTGTCGACCAGCCGGTAACCCACCCCGCGCACGGTCTGGATCAGCTGGTCGTCGGTGTCGCCGAGGCGGGCACGCAGGCGTTTGACGTGCACGGCGATCGTGTTGGTGGAGGTGGTGTCGGTGGAGTTCCAGACATGCCGCATGATCTGCTCACGGGTGACCGTGCGGTGCGCGTTGCGCATCAGGTAGTGCAGCAGCTCGAACTCGCGCAGCGGCAGGTGGACGGTGTGACCGCTGACCTTCACCTGGTAGGCGTTCACGTCGAGCTCGACCCTGCCGACGACGAGTGTCCGGCGGGTCGCCGCCTCGCCGGAGAAGGCCGCCTGCACCAGCGGAAGGAGTTCGGGCACCCGGTACGGCCGGGCCACACACGCGGTGGCCCCGGCCGCGAGCGCCTGGACGGCCTGCTCGGCATGGCCCTCGCCCACGCCCAGCAGCACCGGCACCGCCCGCGTCAGCCGTACGGCGCGGATGAACTCCACCGCCCCGATGACCGGCAACGAGGCGCTGACGAGCACGACGTCAGGCCGGAGCGCCCCGGCCTGCAAAAGGGCCTGGGCGCCGTCGGTGACGCCCGTGACCACGACGCCCTCGCGTTCGAGGGCGTCGGCCAGTCCCTGGACCAAGGCCGATTCGGGATCGGCCACCAGCAGCAGGGGCGCCGTCCGAGTGTCCCCGTTCACCTCGGGTGCCGTCAGCGGCTGGATCACCCGGGTCCTCCAATGTGGTCGGTTTATCCGAAGCGGCCGGTGATGTAGTCCTCGGTCGCCTGCTGGGCGGGGTTGGTGAAGATGCGCGAGGTGTCGTCCATCTCGATGACGCGGCCCGGCTGTCCCTGCCCCGCCAGGTTGAAGAAGGCGGTGCGGTCGCTCACCCGTGCGGCCTGCTGCATGTTGTGCGTCACGATGATGATCGTGAACCGGCTCTTCAGCTCGGCCATCAGGTCTTCGATGGCCAGCGTGGAGATCGGGTCCAGGGCGGAGCACGGCTCGTCCATCAGGAGGACCTCCGGCTTGACCGCGATGGCCCGGGCGATGCACAGGCGCTGCTGCTGGCCGCCGGAGAGGCCGGCGCCGGGCTTGTGGAGGCGGTCCTTGACCTCGTTCCAGAGGTTGGCGCCCTTCAGCGACTCCTCGACGATGCCGTCGACCGTGGACTTGGGGTGCCTGCCGTTGAGCCGGAGGCCGGCGGCCACGTTCTCGTAGATCGACATCGTGGGGAACGGGTTGGGGCGCTGGAAGACCATGCCGATCATGCGGCGCACCGACACCGGCTCGACGTCGGAGGCGTAGAGGTCCTCCCCGTCGAGCAGGACCTTGCCCTCCACGCGCGCGCCGGGGATGACCTCGTGCATGCGGTTGAGGGTCCGCAGGAAGGTCGATTTGCCGCACCCCGAGGGGCCGATGAAGGCGGTGATCGACTGGGGCTCGATCGTCATCGAGATGTCCTCGATCGCCTTGTGCTTTCCGTAGTACGCGTCGAGGCCGGAGACCTGGATCTGCTGGCTCACTTCGACATTCCTCCTAACGGCCTCTGGCCGGCGAGCGCCACCAGCCGATGAGGCGTGCCACCAGGTTGAGCAGCATGACGATCAGAATGAGCGTGAGCGCTCCGGCCCACGCGCGGTCGATGGCGGTGTCGGTCGGACGGCCCGCCTGGTCGAAGACGTAGAGCGGCAACCCCATCTGCGGTCCGTTGAAGGGATCGCTGTTGATGGAGTCGGTGAAGAAGACCGTGAGCAGGAGCGGGGCCGTCTCTCCGGCGACGCGCGCGATGGCGAGCATGACGCCGGTCGCGATGCCGGTGAAGGAGGTCGGCAGGACGACCCTGGTGATCGTCCGCCACTTCGGCACGCCCAGCGCGTAGGAGGCCTCCCGCAGGTCGGTGGGGACCAGCCGGAGCATCTCCTCGGCGGAGCGGACCACCGTCGGCATCATCAGGATCGACAGGGCCAGCGCGCCAGCGAAACCGGAGAACGGCAGGCCCAGCGCCAGGATCCAGAAGGCCAGGATGAACAGGCCGGAGACCACCGAGGGGATGCCGGTCATGACGTCCACGAAGAAGCTGATCGCCCGGCTCAGCCGGGTGCCCGCGCCGTACTCCACGAGGTAGATCGCGGTGAGCAGGCCGACGGGGATCGAGATGAGCGAGGCCAGCAGGACCTGCTCCAGCGTGCCGAGGATCGCGTGGTAGGCGCCGCCCCCCGCGTCCCGGGCGCCGATGTTGCGCATGGAGTGCGTCAGGAACTCCATGTCGAACCGGGCGAGGCCGTTCTTGACCACCATCCAGAGGACCGCGATCAGCGGCACCACGGCGATGGCGAACGACAGGTAGACCAGTGACCGGACGAGCCGGTCCTTGAACCGCCTGCCGGCTGAGATGCGCTGGATCGCGGTCATGCGGCGGCTCCGGAGAACTCCTTGCGACGGGCGACGATCAGGCGGGCGCCCATGTTCACCAGCAACGTGATGATGAACAGCACCAGGCCCGACGCGATCAGCGCGCCACGGCCGATCGGGGTGGCCTCGCCGAACCCGTTGGCGATGTTGGCGGCGATGCTGTTGCCCTGCGGGGTGAGGATCTCAAGGCTGATGCCGAACGTCGCGGGGAAGATGAGGGCGACGGCGATGGTCTCTCCCATGGCCCGGCCGAGACCGAGCATGGACGCGCTGATGACGCCGGGACGGC